>SYFN01000279.1 GCA_005800405.1 Burkholderiales bacterium | reverse complement strand
GACTGGCAGTAACCGCACTGGGGCACCTGATGCTTGATCCAGGCTTTCTGCAGCGGGTGCGAATTGTTGTCGGAGAGCGATTCAACTGTTGACACCTTCTTGCCCGAAACGCTGGACACTGGGGTCTGGCATGAACGGACCGCAACCCCGTCCAGATGCACAGTACATGAGCCGCAAAGCGCTGCGCCACATCCGAATTTGGTGCCGGTCAGACCGACTTCATCGCGGATCACCCACAGGAGTGGGGTGTCCGGCTCGGCCTGGACGGAAACCGTCGAGCCGTTCAGATTAAAACTGATTGCCATGTTTAACTCTCCTCTTTCTTGGTTTCACTGCACGTTAAGCCAATGATTTCTCATTAGTTTTCTACAAATCGGCACTGTGGAAATGCCTCGTTTTATTATTCTACCCGCCTCACAGCCGTGTGCCCGGCCCTTTTTAAAAAGCTATTTTTTACTCCCGCGTTGGTCGTCTCCTCCCAGAAAACTTTGGATTTTCTGCATCGGAACTCCACACCTGTGTCTATATAACACCGTTATTTCGCAAAATCAAGAAACTGAATCGCTGCTATGCCGCATGACGACCGGTGTCCTTGTTTGCCGAAAAATTTTCTGAAATTTTGAGCTTTGTTTGAGAATTTTCCTCAATTAAAGTCTTGACAAATTCTCAAGTATTTGGGTTGTTTAGTTCAGCTCCAAATCTGACCCGACGGCTGGCAAGCAGCGAGCGACATCGATCAATCCACGGCCCTCGGCGACTTTGTGCGGCGCGCCATTTTTCAGCTGCGCGGCAATCCCATTTTCCATCTGAATCGGCGAGATAGCACACGCCACAGTACCCGAGACACCGAGATTGACGTCAACTCGGCACCAACGCCAGCGCCGTTTTGGATCAATGCGGCGTTCTTGAGGCCCCCCTAATCAAATCACCGGGACTTCCTATTTGCTGATTTTATAACGCTTGAGATCATCGACACCAACGAGCGAGGCATCAGGCAGATGCACTTCAAACACAGGCCTGCAAGCCACTTCATGCACCTGCAGCAACTCACTCCTAGGATGACCGCCCCGCAGCTTGCAGACGCCCGAATTGATGGTGATCCTGATTTCCACCGGAGCTGTCATCTGGAGGCATATCATTAATCCAAAGGGCACGTGCTTGTGTTGATACACCGTGCGTTGCCCCATTCAATGATCAATCAGGTCACGATGGTTTCGTCGATGCGCGTGACACCCTCAGTATCAATCCAGCTGATGACGATGCGGTCGCCTTTTTTTCCATCGCGAAACTTGAAAGAAAAATACGGATCACGGGCCACAGAGCCGCCGAAATGTACATACAAAACCTGCTTGTCGTTGCAGTAGCCTCGCACCGTTTGGATGAAATGCGGCAGGACAAACTGGCCACGACTATCCCAGCTCAGCCGACTGAGCATTCGGTGCTTCATCAATATTTTGACTTCGACAAGCACACCGTCTTGTACCGCGCGAACGCGCATTCGCTCAGCCGCCACGTTGATTCTCCCCCATCATCCCAGACACCCGCCCACCATGACGGTGATGTCCTTGAGCGTGTAATACCACTTACCGCCTGAGCGGACCACCGCGATGATCGCTGAAGTTTCTGCCACCTTGATCCGGACCGAGTAGTACGGCTCAGTGCCTGGTATGACGTTGAAGCCCACACAAACAGGGTTGGGGTTATGGTCGGCGATCAGCGCGATGAAATCCGTATCAGGTATGTTGCTCGTCAGGGTCACCGGCACATTGGTGCCGTTTTCGGCCAACTCTGGCGCGTCAATGATCAGGTCATTTTCCTTGGCCAGACTCAAACCGGGCACCTGGCCACGTTGGGTGACGGTACGCGGGGTGTTGGGCGTCGTCGTATCGCCGTTCATCGCGTAGACAAAAGCCTCCAGACTTTTCGCGGAGTACACGGCACCATTCCAGTCGGACCCCCAAGACTTTTGCTGACCAAATACATCCGAAGGCTTGAGGATGCCCGCAGAAAACGCCAGCGCCAAGCCAGAGGAAATGCGCATGACGTCGCGCCGGCTTTGCTTCACACCTGCCTCCCAAGAATAATGCCGACGCAAAACCGCCGGCTGTTCATGCGCATTGTGCCACCGGATGCCGTAACTGCAAAAACACCCGGACTAAGCGCGGCCCTCACCGAGGCGCAGAATGGCTGTTTGCGCACAGCGCCTGCCGGTGTTGTCGCCTGGGGGAGCACAAGGAGCCGTCAAGCATGGAGGCGACGGTCAGGCATAGGATTCTCTGCCACCAAAACAGCGGCGCCTCATTTGTAGCGACTGGTATCGATACCGCGTATCGATCCGTACGGCCGATTCTGCTCTGCGAGGTTGCCGTTCAAACCATTGACAGAGACTGGCAGTACCACCAGCGACTTTTCATTGACCTTGCAGTCCTGCATGCAGGCCTCGCTAAGCACATCGGGCTTGCCTTTGACTTCAAGCATGCCGTGCTTAGTGCTCATGCCATCGCGATTGGGCAATCTGGCCTGCACCTGAGCGATGTTCTGCTCCGAGAGCGTGAAATCCGCGGGCACCACATCAGCAAGATGCAGCAGGAAAGCGGTGGCGGCGTACACCTCGTTCACCGAGAGGCTCTTGGGTGCATCAAAGGGCATGGCGCGTCGTATGTAATCCCACAAGGTGGATACTGTCGCCAGCTTCATCATTGTGGTCTTGGCGGTTTCGCTGGAAACACTCAGAGCGGCGACTCGACCACGATCCATATCTTTCGTAGTTGTGCCACCGATCAGCGGTGGAAAAACGGAAGGCGATTCGCCAAACGCACCGTGACAACTTGCACACTTGGATTCCCAAAGCTTCTCGCCCTGCCTGACGCTGCCTGAACCATAGGGCAAGCCCTTGAAATCCGGGCGCACATCAATATCCCAAGCGGCGACTTCAGTCACGCTCGCGCGCCGACCGATTTTCGGGAATAGCTCTGCACTCGCCATGTCGCTGTCGCACAGAAGTCCCAACAGCAAAGACGCCTTAAGAAATTTGAACATTGATGACCTCGCCTGCTGCCTCAACGCGCCAGGATTGAATTGCGTTGTTGTGATAGACCGATCGCGTGCCACGCACTGCACGCAGCTCGCTGATCTTGGGCTGCACATAACCCGTCTCGTCCATTGCCCGCGATTGCAACAACGCGGTCTTGCCCTGCCACTCCCAATCGAAATTGAAACGCGTCAGGCACTTCGGCAGCACGGGTGACTCCAGTCTGGCCGTTTTCCAATTGCGCCCGCCATCAACCGATACGTCGACCCGCGTGATTCGACCGCGACCTGACCAGGTCAGTCCCGTAATATTGTAGAAACCGCGATCCAGCAGACGCTGTCCACCGGACGGCGAGGTGATGACGGATTTGCATTCCTGAATCAGCGAGTACTGACGCGACAGACCATCCGGCATCAAGTCGATGTATTGTGTTGACTCTTCGCGCGTTGCATAAGGCGCGTCACCGACTTCGATACGGCGCAGCCACTTGACCCAGGAAACGCCTTGCGCGCCGGGTACCACCAGACGAAGGGGATAACCATTTTCAGGGCGCAGCATTTCGCCGTTCATTCCCCAGGCAACGATCACATCGTCGAGCGCCATTTCGATGGGTATCGAGCGCGTGAGACTGGCGCCATCGGCTCCCTCGGCCAGAACAAATTTGGCAGCCGTTTTATCAATCCCGCAATCTTCGAGCAACACAGAAAGCGGGACGCCGGTGAACTCGCAGCAAGACAGCATGCCATGCGTGTATTGCACCGAGGGCACGGCCGGACTGGCCCAGTCCATCGCCGTGTTGGCACCACACTCGATAAAGTGCATGCGCGACACTGAGGGCAGGCGCATCAACTCACCCAGCGTGTAGACCTTGGGATTGGCCACCAGCCCGTTCATCATCAAGCGGTGCGACGCAGGATCGATATCGTGCCAGCCGGCGTGATGTCGCTCGAAATGCAAGCCACTGGGGGTGATGATGCCGAACAGTCCCTGCAAAGGCGTAAAGGCAATGCTGCTCTCGCGCCGACGTGTCAGACCCGGTGATTCACGGCGCTGCAGATAAGCTTCGTGTTTCGATGGCAGACCGTAGGGTAGATGGGCTACCGGGTAGCCGAGCGTTTTGCTGTGCTGCGCAAGCTGAATGATCGCCTCGTCGCCAGCCTCGCCCGGATGATCCGCCGCAGCCTGCGCACCACTCGCCATGAGCGCTACGCTCGCTGTTGCAAAGCTCTGACGCAGGAAGTGACGGCGAGAAGCATCCAGTCCCTGCTTGCTAATCTGATCAATCAAATCAGCACTCAAAAAATTTTCCGGCGCTGGCTGAAGCCGCCCCGGCTTGCCTTTGGTTCCCATCTCTGCGATCCGTTTTATTTTTTCGAACAAACCATGCGCATGAGTGCCTCCTCGAGACTGCCCGCTGCAGGGACAGTCCACGAGGCCGGTTTGTAAGCTGCCTTGAGCAAGGTGCCGTCCGCCATATTCCCGGCATGCCAGAGGTGCATCAGGTCGCGCCGCATGCCTCGGCTGCAGTCATATTCATCCCGCGCTTTGATCGAGAGGAAAGCACGTCCATCAAGACTCTGTGGCTCGACATAGTCCACCAGATGCCAGAGCTTGGCAGAACTGGCATCCGGCGCCACGATAGTGTCGTTCTCGACGTAAAGCACAAACGCTTTGGATGGATACTCAACACGGGCCCATTCGGCATGCACGCTAGCAGTCAGGGTCGCCAACAACAGGGCCAACAGCAATTTCTTCATCAAGGATCTCTCCGGATGGCCAGCACGATTTTCTCGAGGACGCTACCCATCCATGCATGCCTGAACGAGCGCACTACACCCCCAAGATTCCAGCGCCCGAGTATAGCAGCGCAAATTTTTACGGGTACAATCGGTCCCGAAGATTGAGCGCCTAATCGCCTCAACCCATTGACAACCAAAGTGCCTAGCGCACAGCCTGCAGGAGACAGCAGATGCCTATCAAGATTTTCCGAACCGGCATAGTGTTCGGCCTCTTTCTCACCCTGACAAGCAGCGCGGCCGCTGCCGCAGACGCCCAGATCCTGTACACGCAAAGTCTTGCGGCTACCTGTGCCAACTGTCACGGCACCCAGAGTAAAAGCCTGAAGGATCCGAGCGTTCCCGGGCTCGCGGGTCGACCTAGCGCGTACATAATCGAACAGATGCAGGCTTTCAAAACCGGCACCCGCGAAGCGACGATCATGCATCAGATCGCCAAAGGCTACAGCGACGAGCAAATCAAACAAATGGCGGATTATTTCGCCAATCAACAACCTTGAGGGGCGCATGATGGACCGCAGATCATTCTTGCAGGCTGGCGCAGCGCTGGCACTGGTTGGCGGCAGCGTGCCGGTGCGCGCGATGCGCGGCGCCAAAGTTGTCGTCATCGGCGGTGGTTACGGTGGTGCGACAGCTGCCAAATATATTCGCATGCTCTCGGACCAGCAAATCGATGTCACGCTGGTCGAACCGAGCAAGGAGTTCATCTCCTGCCCGTTGTCCAACCTCGTCATTGGCGGCAGTCGCAAGATCGCGGATATCACCCGGCCTTATGCGACGCTCACCAAAAATTACGGGATCACGATTGCCCCAGACTTTGCCACGGCTATTGATACCAATGCCCGCACAGTTGCGCTCTCGAGTGGTAACACACTGTCATACGACAAGCTGGTGGTCGCACCCGGCATTGATCTGAACATGACCAGCATTGATGGTCTTTCCGATGCCTATGCGTCGGAACAGATCGTGCAGGCCTGGAAAGCCGGTCCCGAGACACTGACGCTGCGCAGACAACTCGAAGCGATGCCTGACGGCGGAGTGTATGCGATCACAATCCCCGAAGCACCCTTCCGCTGCCCGCCCGGCCCT
>SYFN01000278.1 GCA_005800405.1 Burkholderiales bacterium | reverse complement strand
TATGCCATTGATGCGCGCAAAGCAGAACATGAACTCGGCTGGCGACCGGCAGAAACGTTCGAGACGGGTATGCGCAAAACCGTTCAGTGGTATCTCGATCATCAGGACTGGGTCAGGCAAATACAGTCGGGAGACTATATGCAATGGATCGATCGCAATTACAGTCAACGCAGCGGGGTAGCGGCATGAGTGATCGACACGGCATCATTCTCGCCGGTGGTTCGGGCACGCGGCTTTATCCGGTGACAACCGCAGTGTCCAAGCAGTTACTGCCCGTGTACGACAAACCCATGATTTATTACCCGCTCAGTACGCTCATGCTGGCGGGCATGCGCGACATACTGCTGATCTCCACACCCCAGGACACGCCACGTTTTGAGCAATTGCTGGGTGATGGTCATCAGTGGGGCATCAACATTCATTATGCCGTGCAGCCATCGCCGGATGGATTGGCACAGGCCTTCATCATTGGCCGCGAGTTTGTCGGTAATGCACCCTCGGCGCTGATTCTTGGGGATAACCTGTTTTACGGCCATGATCTCGATGCCCGTCTGAACGCCGCCAATACGCGCCAAGAGGGCGCGACCGTGTTTGCCTATCACGTGCTTGATCCCGAGCGTTATGGCGTGGTCGGTTTTGATGAGCACAGGCGTGCGATCAGCATCGAGGAAAAGCCGACCAAACCGAAGTCCAACTATGCAGTGACCGGTTTGTATTTTTATGACACACAGGTGTGCGAGATTGCCGCCGACATTGAGCCTTCAGCGCGTGGCGAGTTGGAGATTACCGATGTCAATCGCAGGTATCTAAAACAAAATCAGCTGCAGGTTGAAGTCATGGGTCGAGGCATGGCTTGGCTGGATACCGGCACCCATGAATCGCTGATGGAAGCCGGTCAGTTCATCGCCACGCTGGAAAAACGTCAGGGATTGAAAATCGCCTGTCCCGAGGAAATCGCCTTCCGCAAAGGCTATATCGATGCGGCACAACTGCAGAGACTGGCCAACCCCATGAAGAAAAACAGTTACGGCCAGTACTTGCTGCGCCTGCTTGAAGACAGGATTTTCTGAGCGCATGAAAATTATTCAAACCACGATTCCTGATGTGCTCATCATTGAGCCCATGGTATTTGGTGATGCGCGTGGCTTTTTTTACGAAAGCTACAATGCGCGCCAGTTTCAAATGCTCACAGGTTTTTCGCCTCAATTCGTCCAGGATAATCACTCTCGTTCTGCGCGCGGCGTTTTGCGAGGTCTGCATTACCAGATTCGTCAGCCTCAGGGCAAGTTGGTGCGTGTGACAGTGGGCGAGATTTTTGATGTCTGTGTTGATTTGCGTCGCAGCTCGCCTTTTTTTAGACAGTCGGTGGCGGTCACGTTATCGGCTGAAAATCATCGGCAGTTGTGGATACCGCCAGGATTTGCCCACGGATTTCTGGTGACCAGCGATTACGCAGAATTTCTTTACAAGACCACCGACTACTATGCGCCCGAGCATGAGCGCTCGCTACAGTGGAATGATCCCGTACTGAATATTGCCTGGCCCTTCCAGGGGGAGCCTTTGCTGTCGGCTAAAGATAAATCGGCCGTATCGCTGGCCGAGGCTGAAATCTTCGAATGAAAATACTCGTTACGGGTGGTCATGGTCAGGTTGGGCATGCGCTGACCCAGCATTTGCAGGGCCTGGGCGAAGTTCATGCGCTTAACCGGGAGCAGTTGGATTTCTCTCGTCCCGCGTCTATTCGGTCCGTGATGCAATCTCTGCGACCGGCAATGGTCATCAATGCTGCGGCATACACAGCCGTTGATCAGGCCGAATCCGAAGAAGCGCTTGCGCTGCGCATCAATGCCGAGGCCCCCGGTATTCTGGCCGAAGAGGCTGTGAACATCGGCGCATCCCTCATTCACTACTCCACCGACTATGTATTCGACGGCAGCAAGCAGGGCGCATGGACAGAAGACGATCCTGTGTCTCCCTTGTCGGCCTATGGCCGCACCAAGCTTGCGGGTGAGCGGGCCATTACCGCCACCGGTGTGCCGCATCTGATTCTGCGTACCAGTTGGGTATATGGTCTCTACGGCAAAAATTTTTTACTCACGATGTTGAGGCTGGCGCAATCTCGTGGGTCACTGTCCATTGTGGATGACCAGATCGGTGCACCGACCTGGAGTCATACAATCGCAGAAGCGACGGCTAACATCGTGCGACATTTTCCCAACTCCGAGCAAATCGACCAACTGAGCGGTGTTTATCATCTGTGCACAACGGGACACACCAGCTGGCATGGCTTTGCGCGGGCGATCTTTTCGCATCCTGCCGTGTTGCAGCGCCCGGCATTGCAGGCGATTACATCAGCGCAATATCCTACGCCTGCGCGACGTCCTGCAAACTCGGTAATGAATACTGAAAAATTCAGGCAACGCTTTGGCGAGCTACCGTCATGGCAAGATACTTTGCAGCGCTGCCTCGATGGTCTTGAGACCAATCCTGCTTCGACATAGTATCTTCCGTAAAATTTTCCTGAAAATTTCTGTAATTATGGTCACTGGCACGGTAAAATTGAATCCCGGTATCTTCAAGGCCTACGATATACGCGGTGTGCTCGGTATAACGCTGGATAAAGGCATTGCGTATCAGATAGGACAAGCATTCGGATCTGCCGCTGTCGAATGTGGCGAGCAGACCGTTGTGATCGCCCGTGATGGTCGCTTGTCCGGCCCTGAATTGTCCGGAGCGCTCGCCGAAGGTTTGCAATCTGCCGGTATTGATGTCATCGATATCGGCATGGTCGCCACGCCCATGCTGTATTTCGCGACGCATACGCTGGGTGCCAGCAGCGGCATCATGGTCACCGGCAGTCACAATCCGCCGGATTACAACGGTTTCAAGATGGTACTGGCGGGCGCAGCCATTTATGGCGACACCATCACTGCGCTCTATCAGCGTCTGAAAGAGGGCAGGATCGAGCAGGGGCGAGGCGGGTATCGTGCGCATTCGATACGTGATGCGTATCTACAGCGCATCGTCGGCGACATCAAGCTGTCGCGTCCCATGCATATTGCGATTGATTGTGGCAATGGCGTGGCTGGTGCCATCGCTGGGGACTTATATCGCCAGCTGGGTTGCACCGTGACGGCATTGTTTTGCGAGGTCGATGGCAATTTTCCGAATCATCATCCTGACCCTGCACATCCCGAAAATTTGCAGGATCTGGTTCGCACACTCGCCAATAGTGATGCCGAACTCGGGCTCGCGTTTGATGGCGACGGTGATCGACTTGGTGTGGTCACCAAAACCGGGCAGATCATTTATCCGGATCGTCAGCTCATGCTCTTTGCGCAGGATATACTCAGCGACCACCCTGGTGCACCCATACTCTTTGATGTGAAATGCAGCCGGCATGTCGCCGAAGTCGTTAAAGCCGCCGGTGGTCAGCCGCTGATGTGCCGCACCGGTCACTCATTGGTAAAGGCCAAAATGAAAGAAACCGGCGCACCTTTTGGTGGTGAAATGAGTGGCCACTTGTTTTTCAAAGACCGCTGGTATGGTTTTGATGATGGCCTGTATGCCGGTGCACGTTTGCTCGAGCTGGCCAGCCGAGTCAGTGATCCCGGTGCCATGCTCAACGCCTTGCCGCATTCAATGTCCACACCAGAGCTGCAGATTGCGCTCCCCGAAGGCGAGAACCACGCGGTCGTGGCGCAGTTGCAGCGCGACGCGCAATGGCCGGGTGCGCGCGATGTGATTACCCTCGATGGTGTGCGTGTCGAATACGCCGATGGCTTTGGTCTCGTGCGTGCTTCGAACACTACGCCCGTACTAGTCTTGCGTTTCGAAGCCGAAGATGCTGACGCGCTGCATCGCATACAGCAATTGCTTGGTGCAGCGATTCGTGCGATACGGCCTGATGCAGTGCTGCCGTTCTGAATACCCATGGATGCCATCAGGCTGCGTGCCTATTCCCTGATATGGTGGCTGGTGTTGCCACTGGTGCTGCTGCGGCTGTGGTCGCGTGGTCGCCGTGAGCCGGGCTATCGCCAGCACATTGCGGAACGTCTCGGCAATTACGCTCCTGCGCCTGCCTCACCCTTGATCTGGGTGCATGCCGTCTCGGTAGGCGAGACGCGCGCTGCCGAACCGCTGATTCGCCGCTTGCTGCGTGATTTTTCATCACATACGGTGCTGCTCACCCACATGACCGCTACCGGCCGCGCGACGGGTCAGCACTTGTTTGCTAATGAATCGCGCTTGATTCAAGCGTATCTGCCCTACGACACACGATTGATGACGCAGCGCTTCTGTGCCCATTTTCGTCCGCAGTTATGCGTACTGATGGAAACCGAAGTCTGGCCCTCTCTGATCGATGCTTGTCTGTGCGCTTCCATACCCATCATCTTGGTCAATGCGCGACTGTCGGAACGTTCACTGAAAAAAGCCCAGTACTTTTCAGGTCTGTTAGGCGCTGCCGCGCGCAAAATCGACCGGGTCGCAGCGCAGACCGAAGCTGATGCGATACGGCTGCGCGCGATGGGTGTGCAGCACGTGACGGTCACGGGTAGCCTGAAATTTGACATTGATCCACCGTCCAATCAGCTGGCGCAAGGACGCGACTGGCGGTTGCGATGGGGAAATCGTCCGGTGCTATTGTTCGCGAGTACGCGCGAAGGCGAGGAGCGCTTGCTGCTCGATGCCATGGTCGCAGCCTCATTGCCTGAGAATTTTCTGTTTTTGATCGTTCCGCGTCATCCGCACCGTTTCGACGAGGTAGCCAACATGATCGACGAGCGTGGATTCCATTGGATGCGTCGCTCGGCATGGCGCGCCGACAGGCTGCCTTCGGAGGTGAACGTAGTACTGGGCGATTCCATGGGCGAGATGTTCGCGTATTACGCCGCGTCGGATATTGCTTTCATCGGCGGCAGTTTGTTACCACTGGGCGGGCAGAATCTGGTGGAGGCATTGTCCTGTGGCAAGCCCGCCATCGTTGGGCCGCATACCTTCAATTTCGCGCAGATCACGGAAGACGCGATTGAGTTTGGTGTCGCTGTCCGCATCAAGGATGCAGATGATTTACTCACGCAGTTGCCGGAATGGCTGGAGGATACTTCCGGGGTACGGGACACCTCTGGGAGAGCGGCGCAATTCACGCAATTGCATCGGGGTGCGACGGAGAAGACACTGCGTCTGTTATCTGAAGTAATGCGTTAGTATCGGATCAGTCTGGATTGACTGTTTGCATACCCATGACGGCAGAAGCTTTTTGCAATCGCTTGTCGAGGCAAGCGAATAAAATTTCCAGGCCACTGCCATCATGTGGCGTTTTTGCAGTAGCGAGTTGGACGCTGTCGTAGGCGCTCAGTGCAAACGCCTCCGCAATCTCTCCGGCCAGCCTCATTAGCTTGTGATTGATGTCGACGATGGCGAAATCACGCCAGCTGAGTTCGAATTGATTGCGTCCAAGGTCGATTAAGTCGGGGTCCGCGGGAGCTTCCCTGACTCGCCTTGCCATGGCGGCCATCATTTCTACCTAGGCGATTCTGCAGACTGCCACAGTTGATGCCTTGACCTGCGTTTTAAAACTGATCCGGATTGAGTGAGAATAATATTACTTTTTTATTATTCAAAAGGAGTCAGTGATGCCTAAAGGTGTTCGATTAAAGCCCGAGCAGATCGTGGCCAAGCTGCGCGAGATTGAGGTCAAGATAGCTCAAGGCAAGGATGTACTCAGTGCCTGCCGCGAAGCGGGGGCGACTGACAAGAGCTACTACCGCTGGCGGCGTGAGTATGGCGGCATGAAGGTTGATCAGGCCAAGCGCTTAAAGCAAC
>SYFN01000277.1 GCA_005800405.1 Burkholderiales bacterium | reverse complement strand
TGGTGCAGGAAGTGATTGCAGCGATCAGTACGTCACCGTTTTTCAAATGCACGCCGTCTGCGTTGGTGTACTCCGCGTCGAAATCTTCAGCTTTTTTGTTGAAACCATTATCGGCAACCGGTTTGGCGAAGAGGTCGCGGAAGGTAGATTTCACGTGACCGATTTCGATACGATCTTGCGGGCGCTTGGGACCAGCCAGCGAGGGTACGACCGTGGTCAGATCGAGCTTGACCACTTTGCTGTAATCGATGTCCCCGGCTTTCGGAATGCCGAACAGGTTTTGCGCTTTGAAATAAGCTTCGAAGGCATCGATTTCAGCCTTGGTGCGACCGGTGCCGTGGAAGTAATCGATGGTGGCGTCGTCAACAGGAAAGAAACCCATGGTCGCGCCGTACTCGGGTGCCATGTTGGCGATCGTTGCACGGTCTGTCAGGGACAGCGATGCGGTACCTTCACCAAAGAATTCGACAAATTTGCCGACGACTTTTTCTTTACGCAGCATTTCGGTAATCGTGAGTACCAGATCGGTCGCTGTCACCCCCTCGCGCAACACGCCAGTGAGATTGACGCCAACGACATCCGGTGTCAGGAAATAGACTGGTTGACCGAGCATACCCGCCTCAGCTTCGATGCCGCCCACACCCCAGCCCACCACACCAATGCCATTAATCATCGTCGTGTGCGAATCGGTGCCGACCAGGGTATCGGGGTAGTACACGCTGTTGCGATGGTGAACACCGCGCGCCAGATATTCCAGATTGACCTGGTGAACAATGCCGAAACCGGGTGGGACCACGCCAAAAGTATCAAATGCTTGCATACCCCATTTCATGAACTGGTAGCGTTCGTTGTTACGCTGGAATTCCAGCTTCATGTTCAAATCAAGCGCATTCTTTTCACGGAAGTGATCAATCTGTACCGAATGATCAACAACGAGATCCACCGGAACCAGCGGCTCGATATTTTTCGGGTTTTTCCCCATTTTGGAGGCAACGCCGCGCATGGCAGCGAGATCAGCGAGCAGGGGTACACCGGTGAAGTCTTGCAGCACGACACGGGCGACCACGAAGGGGATTTCATCGGTGCGCGCTGCATTGGGTTTCCAGCTGGCCAGCTGACGTACATGCGCTTCGGTGACTTTTTTACCATCGCAGTTGCGCAGCACCGATTCGAGCACGATGCGAACCGATACGGGTAGTCGGTCAATATTCTTGCCCAGAGATTTCTGCAAGGCGGGCAGTGAATAGAACTGAGCTTTTTTGCTGCCAGAAAACTTGAATTTCCTGAGCGTATCAAGCGCGTTGTGCGACATGTTCTCTCCTTTTCAAACCGAAAAACCTGCTTCAATTCAGCTGGGAGGAACAGATATCAGTGTCACTCCCCGCTAACGTCTTTGTCGTTGCATGGCGCCGGTGCGACAGTCGTTCGCGACCGGCGCGCCGAGCCTGCGGTCCAACAGCATGGCTTTCGCCGGTATGCTGATCCAGATCAGGCCGCTATCGAAATGCTCGAAGCGATGCGCGCCTGTTGTCGTTGGAACTCGTTGCATCCGGTAGGCGTCACCACCCCAGTGCAACTCAATCATGTTGTCTCTGTTTTCGTCTCCGAAAATCGCCATGTGCTCGCCGTATTCGCATGTCATTTCGAGCGCTACAGCACTATCGGATGTCATTAGACTCAACAAAACAATCACTGCGCTGAGGATTGAGCTTCGCATGACACCTCCAGAAACTATGGGTTGTCTACATTGGGGCACCTGCCGCTTCCCGCATTGACTGCCCGCCTCGTTTTGCTTTTTGCAGAACCGTCAAGTCGTAGCGATCACTCGCGCGGTTGTGCAGTCTTGATTTACGTTGAACCCGTCTCGGTTCAGCAGCCTTGAGCGCATCGCGGGTTGCCGCCGATGGATCGCACACCTTGGACACTGCATTATGCGGCGCGATCTCGCCTGACGCATGGCAGGCTGCACCAATTTGCATTTTGGCATTCATGGTCAGCAGATGGCTTGGTGAATTCGGACTGCTCGTCACCGAATCAATAGCAGCGCTGCGGTCAGCGAGCAGAGGATCCCTAATGCCAAGCGATGAACATTTCGGTTCGCCGACCACGGATGAACTCTCGATTTCGTGCGGTGCAGCATCCGTTTTGATCGGTTCGTCGGTGCAAGGGTCGAGGGCTAGCGTATTTTTCAAGGGCTTTTCCGACCCTGCATAGTTATTGCAAACCGATAGTGATACCCGTACACGCTTTCCCTGAAACAGAATATCGGAAGGATGCATAGCGAGAGAAGAGATATCCAACAAACGCAGGCGGCGTCCGGCCGGATGTGACCGCCGCCCGTTACAACTCAAGGCACAACCTACGGCAAAAGATGTTTGACTCCTTCACGTTCTTCCGTCAGTTCCTTGAGTGTGATGTTGATCCGTTCTTGCGAGAATGCGTCGATCTCAAGGCCTTGAACGATCTCGTATTCGCCGTTTTCGGTGGTGACAGGGAAGCCGAACATCACATCTTCTGGAATACCATAAGAGCCATCGGAAGGAACGCCCATCGTGGTCCATTTGCCATGGGTTCCCAGCACCCAGTCGCGAACATGATCGATAGCAGCATTGGCGGCCGAGGCGGCAGATGAGAGCCCACGCGCCTCAATGATGGCGCCGCCGCGCTTGCCAACGGTCGGCAGAAAAACGTCTTTATTCCATGCGTCGTCATTGATCATTTGCTTGACCGACTGGCCATCAATCGTTGCGAAGCGGTAGTCTGCATACATCGTTGGCGAGTGATTGCCCCAGACGCACAGCTTCTCGATCGAAGCCACCGGCTTGCCGGCTTTTGCAGCAACCTGTGACAGCGCGCGGTTGTGATCCAGACGCAGCATCGCGGTGAAATTTTTTGCAGGCAGGCTAGGGGCCGACTTCATTGCGATGTAAGCATTGGTGTTGGCAGGATTACCGACCACCAGCACCTTCACGTTGCGTGAAGCGACAGCATCCAGCGCCTTGCCTTGCAAAGTAAAGATCTGTGCGTTGGCTTCCAACAGATCCTTGCGTTCCATGCCAGGGCCACGGGGGCGAGCACCGACGAGCAAGGCGACGTCGACGTCTTTGAACGCTGTCATTGGGTCAGAGTGCGCGGTCATGCCCGCGAGCAGCGGGAAGGCGCAGTCATCGATTTCCATCATCACGCCCTTCAGGGCTTTTTGTGCTTTCTCGTCCGCGATCTCCAGCAATTGAAGGATGACCGGCTGGTCCTTGCCGAGCATGTCACCGTTCGCAATGCGGAACAAGAGTGAGTAACCGATCTGTCCAGCGGCGCCAGTGACGGCAACTCGCATGGGGGCTTTGGCCATGTTGAATCTCCAATGTGGTCGAAATAATAAGAGTGGGCGCAGTGTTGCGGCCGAATTGATGCGAGAAAAAACTTGCTTGCGAGTTTAGGCGCAGATCTTTGATCTGTCAATGCATATCTTATATCTTATATAAGATATAGTACGTCACAATGTTCTGGACGTTAAATGCTTATTTGTGGTGAAATTGGGCAACATGAATCAAACCGTTTCCCCGCCCGCTGCACCCGGCTCAGTCTCCAGCGCTGGCAGTTCCGGCGCTGCATCGCCGACATTCAGCCCGCTCTACCAGCAGATCAAGGCGCTGATCACGCAGAGCCTGCAATCCGGCGAGTGGAAGCCCGGTGAGCTCATCCCCAGCGAGGTCGAGCTCGCATTCCGGTACAAGGTGAGTCAGGGCACGGTTCGCAAAGCGATCGATGAGCTTTCGGCCGAGAACCTGGTCGTGCGTCGCCAGGGCAAGGGTACCTTCGTCGCGACTCATCATGAGGCTCGCGTTCAGTTCCGTTTTTTGCGCCTGATGCCCGATGCAGGCGAGGCGCACCAGCCCGAGAACCGCATTTTCGAGGTCAAGCGGCTGCGCGCGCCGGCCGAAGTGGCGCGCGTACTCGACATCAAATCTGGCGACTCGGTCGTTTTCATCCGGCGTCTGCAGTACTTTGAAGGCGTACCAACAATTCTTGAAGAAATCTGGCTGCCCGGTATGATCTTCAAAGGCCTCACGGCGGAGCGGCTGGCCGAGTACAAAGGCCCGATGTACGGCTTGTTCGAGACTGAGTTTGGCACCCCTATGGTGCGTGCCTCGGAAAAGCTCAAAGCCATTCTGGCAGACGCTGGAACGGTTGATTTGCTGGGTGTAGCGCCGGGTACGCCTCTTCTAAGTGTCGAGCGGGTCGCCTTCACCTATGGGGACAGGCCTGTGGAGCTGCGTCGTGCCATTTACATCACCGAGCAGCACCATTATCACAATGAGCTGAGCTGAACCGATTGTTGTCAATAATTCAAACAAAATGCACCGTTTGAAACGCAGCCCGGTTTGTACTTAAAGATAGAATCTCGACTATTGGCGGACTGGACACAGAAAACCGTTGGAGAGGAAGCACATGTCTGAATCAAGCACGCCGAGACATTTCACGAACATTCACGTCTTGCAGATCATTCGTTATCGTTTGCCCGCTGCGGGTGTGGTGTCTATTCTGCATCGTGTCAGTGGCGCAATGATGTTTTTGCTGCTGCCCTTCATTCTTTACCTCTTCGACCTCAGCATTACATCCGAGATTTCCTTCGGCTCCCTCAAAGGCTTCACGAGTCATTGGTTCGTGAAGCTGCTCATCCTTGCAGTCAGTTGGGGCTATCTGCATCATTTTTTCGGTGGCATACGTCATCTGATCATGGATGCGCACATTGGCCTGTCGAAAGAGGAAGCTCGCAAATCTGCCCAAGTGGTGTTCTGGGTGAGCGTGCCACTGACGCTCACGGTTGCACTCAAACTGTTCGGAGCATTCTGAGATGGCTAACAACAACATCGGACCCAAGCGCTTAGTCGTCGGTGCGCACTATGGATTGAGAGACTGGCTTGCTCAGCGTGTTACCGCAATCGTAATGGCGGTGTTCACGGTAGTACTGCTGGTGCTTTTCTTTGGTGCTTCCGACTTCAGCTATGAGGGCTGGGCCGGACTGTACGCACAGCAGTGGTTCAAGATACTCGCATTCGTGACCTTCCTTTCCTTGTTCTACCACGTGTGGGTTGGCATGCGAGACATCTGGATGGACTATGTGAAGCCAGTCGCGGTACGGCTGCTGTTGCAGGCATTGACGATACTCTGGCTGGTGGGATGTGCCGGCTGGACCGTTCAGATTCTTTGGAGAGTGTAATCGTGGCATCCATCAAATCCAGCATTCCTTCGCGTCGCTTCGATGCCGTCATCGTTGGCGCAGGTGGTTCCGGCATGCGCGCGTCGCTTCAACTCGCCGAAGCCGGCCTCAATGTTGCTGTGCTTTCCAAAGTATTCCCCACGCGCTCCCACACGGTGGCAGCGCAGGGGGGTATCGGTGCCTCTCTGGGCAACATGTCCGAAGATAGCTGGTACTGGCACATGTTTGACACGATCAAGGGCAGTGATTATCTCGGTGATCAGGATGCGATCGAGTTCATGTGCCGTGAAGCGCCCAAAGTCGTCTACGAGCTTGAGCACTTCGGCATGCCTTTCGATCGTAATCCCGATGGCACGATTTATCAGCGGCCATTCGGTGGGCATACCGCCAATTTTGGTGAAAAGCCGGTGCAGCGTGCTTGCGCAGCAGCTGACCGCACTGGTCATGCGATGCTGCATACGCTTTATCAGCGTAATGTTCGCGCGAAGACGCATTTCTTTGTTGAGTGGATGGCCATTGATCTCGTGCGCGACGCCGAGGGTGATGTCGTTGGCGTCGTGGCGCTGGAAATGGAAACCGGCGAAGTCATGGTGCTCGAGGCAAAAACCACCGTATTCGCCACGGGTGGTGCCGGGCGCATCTGGGCGGCATCGACCAATGCATTCATCAACACCGGTGATGGCATGGGCATGGCGGCGCGCGCCGGCCTGCCTCTGGAAGACATGGAGTTCTGGCAGTTCCACCCGACCGGGGTTGCCGGCGCAGGTGTGCTGATTACCGAGGGTGTGCGTGGCGAGGGCGGGATACTGATCAACAGCGAAGGCGAGCGTTTCATGGAGCGCTATGCACCAACGCTCAAGGATCTCGCACCGCGTGACTTCGTATCGCGCTCGATGGATCAGGAGATCAAAGAAGGCCGTGGCTGTGGACCGAAGAAAGACCACGTGCTTCTGGATTTACGCCACATCGGCGCGGACACCATCCGCAAGCGTTTGCCCTCCATCCTTGAAATTAGCCACAAGTTTGCCAACGTGGATGCAACCAAAGAGCCGATTCCCGTCGTGCCGACGATTCATTATCAAATGGGTGGTATTCCGACCAATATCCACGGCCAGGTGGTCGCGCCCAAAAACGGCGGACAGGAAGTGGTTCGCGGCCTGTACGCGATTGGTGAGTGCGCGTGCGTATCGGTACATGGCGCCAATCGCCTCGGTACTAACTCGCTGCTGGATCTGCTGGTATTCGGTCGCGCTGCAGGCAACCACATTGTTGCGAGCAAACTCAGGGAGCAGAGCCACAAGTCGTTGCCTGCGGATGGTGCCGATCTGGCCCTGTCGCGCCTTGCGCATCTCGAAGCATCAACCGGTTCGGAGCGCGTGCAGGATGTGGCCAACGACATCCGTAAGACTATGCAGCACTATTGCGGCGTGTTCCGTACTCAGGAATTGCTCGATCAGGGTTCAAAAGAAATCATGCAGCTCGATGAGCGTCGCAAGCACGCCTCATTTAAGGACAAGTCCAAGGTATTCAACACCGCTCGGGTCGAAGCACTCGAGTTGGACAATCTGATCGAGACAGCCAAGGCAACTATCGTGTCGGCTGCTGCGCGCAAAGAATCCCGAGGTGCACACGCGCACCGTGATTTTGAAAAGCGGGATGACGAGCACTGGATGAAACACACACTATGGTTCTCCGAAGGCAACCGTCTCGATTACAAATCCGTGGTCATGCAGCCATTGACCGTTGAAACTTTCAAGCCCAAGGCTCGCACTTTCTAAGGCTTTACATACCATGACACGCACAGTCAAATTTCAGATCTATCGCTACGATCCGGACAAGGACGCCAAGCCTTACATGCAAGACCTGACGGTCACGCTCCAGGATACGGACAAGATGCTTTTGGATGCGCTTCAGCGTATCAAGGCGGATGTCGATGATTCGCTGGCGCTGCGTCGTTCCTGCCGCGAGGGTGTGTGCGGTTCTGATGCTATGAACATTAATGGCAAAAACGGTCTCGCTTGTACGACCAATCTTAACGAGCTGACCCAGCCTATCGTGCTGCGTCCGCTGCCGGGTCTTCCGGTGATACGCGACCTGATCGTCGACATGACGAACTTCTTCAAACAGTATCACTCGATCAACCCCTTCCTGGTCAACACCACGATCCCGCCAGAAAAAGAACGTTTGCAAATGCCTGAAGAGCGCGAAGAGC
>SYFN01000276.1 GCA_005800405.1 Burkholderiales bacterium | reverse complement strand
GACCACCATGGCCATCGCGTTCCAGCGCATGTAGGAACGCAGCCGCTCCTCGTATTCGAGATTGCCGGGGCAATGCTCACCAAGATGGGCGGGAATGGTGTTGACGTAAGCGGTGTTACTTGAGAAGGGAATATGCGCGCCACGGCGGCGGGCCAGATCGACCATCCGCTCAAGCAGATAATGCGCTCGCTCCGGACCTTCGTGATCGAGAACGGCTTCGAGCGCATCGAGCCATTCCTGCGTTTCCATCACATCGGGGTCGTTGGCGGCCTGCGCCAGAATAGTGTCGATTTGCGCTGCCATGAAGAACTCTCCTTCTTTGTGTGGAGGCCGGTCTGCGTCGGACGAACCGGGTCATGCTCCAGCAGAGTTTGTACGTCTTTCAACCAGAAAGGAAGTTTATCAGCACTTCCTAAATTTTCAAAATACGATAACTGATTTCACGATATGGAATTTTAAAGCTCGAAATCTGCAGGGGCCTCACTGTTGCGTCTGCGCAGCGGATGCTGCGCAGGAAATAAAGGCGGCTTGCCCGGCATCAAACAGGGCTCGCTTTATAATATTGGGTTTCCCATTTTTCCTAGTCAAAGACCATGTCAGCAAAAATAATCGACGGCAATCAGCTCTCCAAACAAGTACGCACCGAAGTTGCAAAACGCGCCGCAGCTCTGAACGTACAGGGGCGCCAGCCGGGCCTTGCCGTGATTCTGGTCGGCGACAGTCAGGCATCGCAGGTATACGTGCGCAACAAGATTAAAGCCTGCGAAGAAAACGGGATTCATTCCGTATTCGAAAAATACGATGTAAGCATGACGGAAGCCGAGTTGCTGGCCCGAGTCCATGCACTGAATCACGATTCGAAAATTCACGGCATTCTGGTGCAGCTGCCGTTGCCGGCCCACATTGATTCCCACAAAGTGATCGAAGCAATCGCCGCCGAAAAGGACGTAGATGGTTTCCATATCAGCAATGCCGGCCTGCTGATGACCGGTCAGCCACTGTTCCGCCCCTGCACGCCCTACGGCGTGATGAAAATGCTAGACTCCATTGATTACCCGGTACGCGGCGCGCACGCCGTGGTGGTGGGCGCATCCAATATTGTGGGCAAACCGCAAGCCATGCTGCTATTGCAAGCCGGCGCTACCGTCACCATCTGCAATTCCAAGACGCGTGATCTCGGCCACCACACTCGCGACGCAGATATTCTGGTTGTTGCGACCGGCAAGCGAAACATTGTGACCGGCGACATGATCAAACCGGGTGCTGTGGTCATTGATGTAGGCATGAACCGCGATGATGCGGGCAAGCTATGTGGCGATGTGGACTACGCTGGCGCCTGTGATGTAGCGAGTTGGGTCACACCCGTGCCCGGCGGTGTTGGCCCCATGACGATCACTATGCTGCTGGTGAACACGCTGGAAGCAGCTGAACGTAACTGATTTTTCAAAAGAACTATGACCACGAATTCCCTGCTCGATTTTTCCGATCTGCCACGCTTCGACATCTTCAGCCCTGACCATGTTACGCCAGCCATCACCCAGCTGCTTGATGAGGCAAGAGCAATGGTCGAGAAGCTTGAAGCACCTGACGCCAGCGCAGATTGGGAAAATTTTGTTCAACCACTGGAGCGTGTGACCGAACGTCTCGGTCGCGCGTGGGGTGTGGTCGGCCATCTCAATGCCGTCGTTGACACACCGGAGCTGCGTGCTACCTACAATGAGAACCAGCCCAGAGCGACGGAATTCTGGACGGAGCTCGGTCAAAACCTGAAGCTGTTTGAAAAATACAAAGCACTGCAGGCGAGCAAGGGCTATCACACCCTGTCGCCGTCACGCCGCAAGATCACCGAGAACGCCATCCGCGATTTCCGTCTGGGCGGTGCAGAATTACCCGAACAGCAAAAAAAACGATTCGCAGAAATTCAGGAACAACAGGCGAAGCTCTCGACCCGCTTCTCCGAGAACGTGCTGGATGCGACCAATGCCTATGAGCTGCTGGTCGATGATGAATCTCGCCTCGCCGGACTGCCTGAGGATGTGAAACAAGCGGCGCGGGCCAATGCGGAGAAAGAGGGTAAACAAGGCTGGCGGTTCACCTTGCACTTCCCATCCTACTTCCCGATTCTGCAGTACGCGAATGACCGTGCGCTGCGTGAAACCATTTACCGCGCCAATGCCACCAAGGCCTCCGAGCTGGGCGCCAACCCTGAATGGGATAACACACAGAACATTATCGATATTCTAAAGTTGCGAGATGAAGAAGCCAAAATACTCGGCTACCGGAATTTTGCCGAAGTGTCGCTCGTACCGAAAATGGCGACCTCACCTGAGCAGGTGATCAGTTTTTTGGAAGATCTTGCTGCGCGTGCACGCACCTTTGCCGAAAATGACTTGGCTGAGTTGCGCGAATTCGCGCGCACCGAACTCGGTATCGACCAGCTGCAGGCTTGGGATATGGCCTATGTCTCCGAAAAATTGCGCGAAAAACGTTATGCATTTTCCGAGCAGGAGGTAAAGCTCTACTTCCCCGAAGATAAGGTCGTGGGCGGCCTGTTCCGACTGATTCAAAATATGTTTGGTGTCGAAATCTTGCCCGATCACAGTCCGGTCTGGCATGCGGACGTGAAGTTCTTTCAGATTGAAAAGAAAGGTCGACTGATTGGCCAGTTCTATCTGGACTTGTACGCGAGACCCGGCAAGCGTGGTGGCGCATGGATGGACGATGCTCGTGGCCGCAAAAATCTCGCTGGCGATGTGCAGACACCGATTGCTTATTTGAACTGCAATTTCACCGAACCTGCGGTGATCGACGGTATCAAGAAGCCGGCCTACTTCACGCATGATGAGGTGATTACACTGTTCCATGAATTTGGTCATGGCCTTCATCACATGCTGACCGCAGTGGACGAACTGGGTGTGTCGGGTATTGCCGGCGTCGAATGGGATGCGGTCGAGTTACCCTCACAGTTCATGGAAAACTTTTGTTGGGAATGGGACGTACTACAGCACATGACGGCGCATGCAGAAACCGGCGCCCCATTGCCCCGCGCGTTGTACGACAAGATGATCGCTGCAAAAAATTATCATGCAGGGCTTCAAATGCTGCGCCAGGTTGAGTTCTCGCTGTTCGACATGCGACTGCATCATGATTACGACCCGAACGGACCACAATCTGTCGCCG
>SYFN01000028.1 GCA_005800405.1 Burkholderiales bacterium | reverse complement strand
TCTACGGTTACTGATGCAGAGCTTAAAATGATCGAAGATCGATTGAATCACCGCCCCAGAAAACGATTGGGATTTAAAACCCCGCATCAGGTGTTTCATGAATCTCTAAACCGTGTTGCACTTCGTACTTGAAACCACGACTAATAAAATGTTAATAAATATAATATTTTAACTGTAAATAAAGTGGGGTCCCAGTATGACGAGCAACACGATTAAACCTCAAGTGCATGGCATCGTTGATCCGGCGACCTGGACCGTGACTTACGTGGTCTACGAAAAAGAAGGCTCACCCTGCGCCGTTATCGACTCCGTTCTGGATTACGACCCCAAGTCCGGCCGTACTCACACCGATTCGGCTGACAAGGTGATTGCCTTTGTTCGCGAAAACAAGCTCACGGTCGATTGGATACTCGAGACCCATGCCCATGCCGATCATCTGACGGCGGCGCCGTATCTGAAACAGCATTTGGGTGGCAAAACGGCCATCGGTAATCACATCAATACGGTGCAGCAGGTATTCAAGGGCGTTTTTAACCCGGAGCCGGATTTTTCTACAGATGGTTCTCAGTTTGATCGCCTGCTGAGAGACGGCGAGCATTTCAGCATTGGTGCGCTGTCGGCCAGCACGATGTATGTACCGGGTCATACACCGGCCTGTGTCGTTTACCACATCGGTGATGCAGTTTTTGTGGGTGACACGATGTTCATGCCCGATGTCGGTACTGCGCGATGCGATTTTCTGGGGGGCGCGAGGATACTCTACGCATCAGTCAAGAAGATCCTCAGCCTGCCGGATGAAACTCGGTTGTTCATGTGCCACGATTACCCGCCGACGGATCGCCCCGTGGCATTTGAATCCTCGGTGGGCGAGCAGCGTAGAAAAAATATTCATGTGCACGACGGCGTCAGCGAGGCAGTATTTGTTGACATGCGTACCAAGCGTGATGCAACGCTGGAAATGCCTGTGCTGGTGCTTCCTGCAGTGCAGATCAATATTCGCGCCGGTGATCTGCCGCCGGCAGAATCGAATGGCGTTGCCTATGTGAAGATACTCTTGAACGCGCTTTGAACGAGCCAAAAAACCAAGGCATAAAAAAATCCTGCCGAAGAAAAAACTACCGCAGGATTTTTTTCGTACTCGTAGAATGTGCTGTTATTGCAGGCCACCGTTCTGCTGCGCCACCATCATGTAGAGCATAGGAATGGATAACATGGTGTTGAAGCGGGATGTCAGCATCGCCAGACGCGCAGCGGCCGCTTTTTGTTCTGGCTCCACGGTGACGATACCGAGTGCTTTCTTTTGATTAGGCCAGATGATGAACCAGACATTGAAGGCCATCAACAGCGCGATCCACATCCCGATACCGATAGCGTGGAAACCAACTTGTAGACTCAGCGCGGCGCCAAGGTAGTGGCGCATCCACGCCACCAGCAAGCCGGTGATGACGGTCGCCAGCGCTGCCCAGCGGAACCAGAAAAGCGCAGTCGGTGCAATGACCTTGCCAATTGCCGGTTTTTGTTCATCCGGAATTTTGGGCATTGAGGGGATCTGCACGAAGTTGAAATACCAGAGCAGACCGATCCACATGATGCCGGACACTACATGCAGCCAGCGCATGACAAAAGCGCCCCATTCATGTCCCATTTGCGGACCCACACCAGCGACATTGGTGGCGATGATCACCAGCAGTATCAGCAGTACGACACCGGCAATGATGGTGCGTCCGAGCGATTGCAAAATTGCAGCCATAAATCCTCCAAAAATATTCAGTTCGACGCTTTCTTATTGAGGCGGTGCGCGCGTCGCATTGCACCTTCATAGAGCCGGCCGAAGTATAGCCTATTGAAGCGTTGATGAAATAACACCCTAGGCTGTGGTTGCCGGGAATTTAGCCCCAAGTGATTGATTTTCAGAGCTTCGTATCGCGCAGGTGCTCCTCTCACCGCCGAACCGGTATTTGTGCGGCATCTGCCTGAACCGCAATCATCCATGGCCAACGGCAGGGAAGGGGTGAGACTGCTCAAGCTTCGTCGGGCGCTATCCGGCTGATGTCAATGTAAGCACTTCCTTCGGCAACGGTGAGTGACAGACGTTGTGGTGCACGTACCTGTGCGGTGCGCCGAATGATCTCGCCGTGCTCGTCGCTCAATATCGCGTAGCCCCGTTCCAGGGTGCGTTGCGGTGCCAGGAGCTCGAGTTTTCCGTGCAAGGCGCTCAGCCGGTAGTGATCGGCGTCATAACGACTGGTATAGGCCACTGACAATTGGGTTGCCCGAGCCAAGAGCCGGGCCCGCGCCATGCGTGTATCGGGCAGCGCATGTACGAGGCGCTGCCGCGCTTTGTCCAGACGAAAGCGGGCTGCCACCAAGGGTGTTGTGGTCGCATGTTGCAGACGGCTGTGCAGGGTCGACAGCCTGAGTTGCTGATGGCGTATAGCTGCACCAGGACTTTGCAGGCGGTGCGCGAGCCAGTCCAGCGTCTGAGTGCGGTCATCGAGTTGACGCCGCATTGCATCGTTCAGGTCATCCGCATGCTGGCCAACGGCTGCGAACCAGTCTTCCCACGGTGTGGCCGCCAGCTCAGCAGCTGCGGTCGGTGTGGGTGCGCGCACATCCGCGACGAAGTCGGCGATCGTCACATCGGTTTCGTGACCCACGCCCGAAATCACGGGCATGGTGCAGTCGGCGATCGCGAGAGCGACACGCTCGTCATTGAAGGACCATAAATCCTCCAGACTGCCGCCGCCGCGACAGACGAGTAACACATCGCACTCGGCGCGTCGGGATGCGGTGCGAATCGCGGCTGCGATTTTTTCGGCAGAGCCCTCGCCCTGCACTGCGGTGAGGTAGATCACCACGTGAATATGCGGCACCCGCCGCCGCAAGGTGGTCAGGACATCGCGTAACGCAGCCGCCTGGGGGCTAGTGATGACACCCATGGTGCGTGGGAAGACAGGCAGATCCCGTTTGCGTTCCTGATCGAACAAGCCTTCGGCGGCTAGTCGTGATTTGAGCTTGAGAAACGCCTCGTAGAGGTTGCCCACGCCAGCGCGGCGCATGTTTTCGACGTTGAGCTGAAAATCCCCGCGCGCTGCGTACAGGCCGATGGTGGCGCGTACTTCAACCTTGTCACCTTCACGCGGACTGAAATTGACATATTGCGCGCGTCCGCGGAACATCACCGCCCGAACCTGAGCGCTGGCATCCTTGAGCGTAAAGTACCAATGACCCGACGCGGCTCGGGTGACGTTCGAGAGCTCGCCGGCGATCCAGGTTAGGGGAAAGCTGCGCTCCAGCAGTCGCCCCACCGCTTGATTCAGCTGCGAGACGGTCATGATGGACGGTGCTGCCTCGTTGGTGCCAGCACCGTCCGGAAAGAAGGTGTTACTCATGACCATACTTTCTGCCCGCGGAAAGGCTGCGATACTGGGCGAGTGGATCAGTAACCTCGCGGTAGTTGCTGATCGCTATCGGCAAGTCTGTCCACGACAGCTGTGAAAAATCTGCTACTCCTTTGAAAGAAGCACCTGATTTTCCAAACTGGCGCGAGTGCCGGATACGCATTTGGCCAGCGTGAACTTGCTCGGGCACAGTGACGCGGATACAGTCTGCGGCAATTCGGGTATTCATCAGGGAAAGTGTATTTTGTTTGCGTTGATTCAGGCCGCCGGCTGGCCGATCTGGTTTCTGCTTGCAGCGTCCGTCGTTGCTGTCACCGTCATTATCGAGCGCTTATTGTACTTGCGACGCTCGCGGATCTCGCCTTCGGCGTTGTTGCCCGAAGTTGTGGATGTCGTCCGTTCGGGCAGTTTGAATGCCAAAGTCATCACGCAACTGGAGCAGAACTCCCCGCTGGGTCGGGTACTGGCCGCGGGCTTGCGGCATCGGCAGGCACCGCGTGAGGTGATTAAAGAGGCTATTGCCGATGCCGGGCGCGTGAGTGCTCATCATCTTGAGCGTTACCTGACCACGCTGGGTACGGTGGCGACGCTGGCACCGCTGATGGGATTGTTTGGTACAGTGGTTGGCATGATTGAATTGTTTGGCGCGCAGCAGGGCACGATCGCCGATCTCCTGCAGGTGGCGCATGGGATTTCGGTAGCGCTTTACAACACTGGATTTGGTCTGGCAGTTGCGATGCCGGCCTTGTTGTTCCACCGACATTTTCACGCGCAAGTCGATGCACTGGTGATCGACATGGAGCAACAGGCGATGCGTTTTGTGGATCAGATCAAAAGCGGGCAGGATTGATACGATGAATTTTCGTCAATCTACCCGACGCGATCAGCCGGAAATCAATTTGATCGCTTTCATCGATGTGCTGCTGGCGGTTCTGATCTTTCTGATGATTAGCACAAGCTTCAGTCGCACCGCCGGTCTTGCCGTGCGTCTCTCTACGGTAGGTGAAGAAGCCTCTTCCCCACCGAAATCCATTCACATTGTTGTCGACGCCGAGGGGCATGTCGCATTGAATGGTCGTCGCTCATCAGCGCGTGACACCTCTTTGCTCGCGCTTGAATTGCGCAATCTGTCGTCACGTGAGTCCACACAAATCGTCGATATCCATGCAGATGGGCAAGCCACGCATCAGTCAGTTATCAGTGTGATGGAAGCTGCTCGTCTCGCAGGTCTGCCACAGGTAACCTTTTCTGCCCAGTCGAATTCACGCTGATGTCTGATATCTCCGCAAAAAATTATACTCTTGAAAACCTGCTGACGCAGGTTTGGCAGAGCCGCGGATTGATTCCATGTCTGTTATTACCGTTTTCGGTGATTTTTTTTCTCATTATTTTTTTTCGTCGAATTCTCTACCGGATAGGCATGTTCCCTTCCTCGACTTTGCCAGTACCGGTGATCGTGGTCGGAAATATTTTTATCGGAGGCACTGGCAAGACGCCGCTGGTGATCTGTCTGGTATCGGTGTTACGCGCGCATGGCTACTCACCGGGCGTAATCTCGCGTGGTTATGGTACCAAGGCGGATACCGTCATCGAGGTGAAGCCAGAATTGTCCGCGGCGCAGACCGGTGACGAACCCTTGCTGATCGTTCGCAAGTGTGCGGTGCCGGTATTTGTTGGCCGTGACAGAGTGGCGGCAGCGCGCGACCTGCTTGCTGCCTACCCCGGGACTGATGTGATCATTTCTGATGACGGCTTGCAGCACTATGCGCTGGGCCGCACGATTGAAATTCAACTATCCGACACCCGGGGCCATGGCAATGGCTGGTTATTGCCTGCAGGGCCATTGCGTGAACCGATATCACGTCGCAGTGATTTTTATGTTATCAATGGTGGTACCTCGGTGGCAAACGCCCACACTTATGGCATGCATATCACCGGTGCGCATGCCGAGCAAATGGTCGACCGCCAGCAAAGTCTTGGCTTGTCTTCGATGAAGAACCGACGTATCGCGGCAGTCGCAGGTATTGGTCATCCGGAGCGGTTTTTTGAGATGCTGCGTTCACAGGGCGTGGTGCTGGAATCAGTGATCGCTCTACCGGATCATTTTGATTTTTCCACCAATCCTTTCGTTGATATCAAGGCCGATATCATTCTGATCACTGAGAAGGATGCAGTAAAATGCAGCCGCACTATCGGTAGCGCACAAGACACACGACTGTGGACCGTACCGGTTGAGGCAAGTATCACAGAGCCATTGGCTCAGGACATTCTGGAGAAACTGCGTGGATAACCGACTGCTCGACTTACTGGTGTGCCCGATATGCAAAGGGCCCCTGCAGCATGACAAGGCAGCAAAGGAACTGATTTGCAATGCGGATCGTCTTGCTTATCCGATTCGCGATGGCATTCCCATCATGTGGGCCGATGATGCGCGCGACATGAATGTCGCTGTCAATGCGGTGACGCCTTCAGCGTAACGCTGTCACCCATCAATTTTTCTTTGTAACGCATGACATGGTTTTCACCGTAATCATCCCGGCTCGCATGGCATCGACGCGTTTGCCAGACAAGCCACTCGCAGATATCGCTGGCAAGCCCATGGTGGTACGCGTTGCCGAGTGCGCTGCGCAATCCGGTGCAGCCCAAGTGATCGTGGCGACCGATCATCCCGATATCGTCGCCGCCTGTCAGCGCTATGGTTTTGATGCGCGCATCACGCGTGAGGATCATCCATCCGGCACGGATCGCATTGCCGAGGCGGCCGCGTCGGTTGGCTTGCCGAATGATGCGGTGATCGTGAACGTTCAGGGCGATGAACCTCTGATGGACCCTGCTCTGATCAATGCCTGCGCCGCTCAAATCACGCGCGATGCACCAATGGCAACTTTGGCCCATCCGATCACTGACCTGACCGAGGTCTTCAATCCGAATGTGGTGAAGGTCGTGCTGGATGCAGCAGGACAGGCGCTGATGTTTTCCCGCGCACCTCTGCCCTGGCATCGTGATGCGTTCTCGAGCGGCGCGAAACATATGCCTGCGGGGTATCAGGCATTGCGTCACATCGGTATGTATGCGTATCGCCAGGACTTTCTGCAACGATATCCCCTGCTGGCGCCAGCGCCGTTGGAGCAGATTGAGGCACTCGAGCAATTGCGTGTGCTTTGGCATGGTTACCGAATCGCCGTCCATGTGACGCCAAAGGCGCCTCCAGGTGGCGTCGATACGCCCGAAGACCTGGCGCGGGTGAGAGCATATTTCGCCGCTTGAGCGGGCGCAACCGAATCTGCAGATTATCGGGCTGTTATCATTCTGTGGTAAGTTTCAGGCAAGCCAGTCAGGAGACAATCTCGCTGTGCAGTACAGCGACACGGGTCCATGCGGCTCAAGTAATAAAAAAGCATAAGGAAATAAAATGCGTCTCATCCTTCTGGGAGCGCCAGGTGCCGGGAAAGGCACGCAGGCAGGCTACATAAAAGAACAGTTCAACATTCCGCAGATCTCGACGGGTGACATGCTGCGCGCCGCTGTCAAAGAAGGTGCCGAGCTTGGACTCGCTGCAAAAAAAGTCATGGATGCGGGTGGGTTGGTGTCAGACGACATCATCATCGGTCTGGTCAAAGACCGTCTCAAGCAGAGTGATTGCGCAAACGGCTACCTGTTTGACGGTTTTCCGCGCACGATTCCGCAGGCTGATTCAATGAAGGACGCTGGTGTTTCAATTGATTGTGTGCTGGAAATCGATGTGTCCGATGACGCCATTATTGAGCGCATGAGCGGTCGTCGCGTGCACCCGGCGTCGGGTCGCACCTATCACGTGAAATTCAATCCTCCGAAGGCCGAAAGTTTGGATGATGCAACCGGCGAAGCCTTGATTCAGCGCGATGATGACCGAGAGGAGACCGTGAGAAAGCGTCTGGCGGTGTATCACGAACAAACCAAATTGCTGGTGGGTTATTACAATGATTGGGCAAAATCCGGACAACCCGGCGCGCCGCGTTATCGCAAGATATCCGGCATCGGTCCAGTCGAGGAAATTCGCGATCGCGCTTTTGCGGCACTGGCTCAATAAATTGAACATCATTCAAAGCGGACATCAGGTCCGCTTTTTTCATGGATAGGAAATTCAACGATCCATCGTGAGCAGAGACGCCGAAGATAAGTTGCGCAAAAAAAAGTTGATTCGGGCCGAGCAAGGATTTTGTAGTAAGAAGTTGCACCCGTCGGCACAGGCGGGGCAGTCATGAAGTGATAGAAAGTGTTGTGAAATTTTGGAGGAGATATATGGCATCAACTGGCTTGTGGTTCGCTGTGGCTTGCGGCGTCATCGCCGTAATCTACGGCCTCATTTCCCGAAGCTGGATCCTTGGCAAGGACCCCGGCAATCCCCGAATGCAGGAGATCGCTGCTGCGATTCAGGCGGGTGCGGCGGCCTATCTGGCGCGTCAGTATCGAACGATCGCTATGGTCGGCGTCGTGCTGACGGTACTGATCGGCGCTTTCCTTGGTGCTACGACTGCGATCGGCTTCGTCGTTGGGGCTGTGCTCTCGGGTGCTTGCGGTTTTATCGGGATGAATATCTCGGTGCGCGCAAATGTCCGCACGGCGCAGGCAGCTACCGAAGGTATCGGGCCCGCACTTGATGTCGCATTTCGCGGTGGTGCCATTACCGGCATGCTGGTGGTGGGTTTGGGCTTGCTCGGTGTGTCGCTGTTCTATTATTTCATCGGCGGTCTCGAGCATCCGGATTCGGCAACGCTCAAGCCTCTGCTGGGTCTTGCGTTTGGATCTTCGCTGATCTCTATCTTTGCGCGGCTAGGCGGTGGCATATTCACCAAGGGTGCGGACGTGGGTGCGGATCTGGTGGGCAAAGTGGAAGCGGGTATTCCCGAGGATGATCCACGCAACCCCGCGGTGATTGCTGATAACGTTGGTGACAACGTTGGTGACTGTGCTGGTATGGCGGCAGACTTGTTCGAGACCTATGCAGTAACGCTGATCGCTACCATGGCGCTCGGTGCACTGATGGTGACGTCGGCGCAGGGCGCTGCCGTGATTTACCCTTTGATTCTTGGTGGTGTTTCGATCATTGCATCGATCATTGGTGTGATGTTTGTCAACGCCAAGCCTGGTATGAAAAACGTCATGCCAGCGCTGTATCGCGGACTGATCGTTTCCGGCATCCTGTCACTGATTGCTTTTTATTTTGTGACAACGATGTTGTTCCCTGAAGCCGTCGCGATGTCTGACGGACGGATGGTGACGCCGATGGGATTGTTTGGTTCTTGCGTCGTTGGTCTTGTGCTCACGGCTGCGATGGTCTGGATCACCGAGTACTACACAGGTACTGATTTTGCGCCAGTCAAGCATATCGCTGAAGCGTCCACCACAGGTCATGCAACCAATATCATTGCCGGTATCGGTATTTCGATGAAGTCCACTGCGTGGCCGGTATTGTGTGTGTGCGTCGGCATTCTGGCCTCTTACGCCCTGGCTGGTCTGTTCGGCATTGCCGTGGCAGCGACCGCGATGCTGTCAATGGCAGGCATCATTGTTGCGCTCGATGCCTATGGCCCGATCACGGACAACGCGGGTGGT
>SYFN01000275.1 GCA_005800405.1 Burkholderiales bacterium | reverse complement strand
TGGTTTCATTCATCGCTGCTGACCTCCGCTATGCTCAATGGCTGCGCACCTTACAAGGCGCTCCTGACACACGGCTTCGTGGTCGATGGCGAGGGCAAGAAAATGTCCAAGTCCAAGGGTAATGTGGTCGCACCTCAAAAAGTCTCCGATACGCTGGGCGCAGAAATTCTCCGGCTGTGGGTGGCTGCCACCGATTATTCGGGTGAGCTGTCGATCTCGGATGAAATTCTCAAGCGCGTGGTGGAAAGCTACCGACGCATTCGTAACACACTGCGCTTCCTGCTAGCTAACACCTCGGACTTTGACGCACAACGCGATGCGGTGGTGATGGATCAGTTACTCGACATCGATCGTCACGCAATAGCCCGCATGGCGCAATTGCAGCAGGAAATTCGTTCGCATTTCGATGAGTACGAATTCCACCCGGTTGTTGCCAAGCTGCAGATGTACTGCTCGGAAGATCTGGGTGGCTTTTATCTGGATATTCTCAAAGATCGGCTCTACACCAGCGGTGTAGATTCTGCTGCGCGTCGCTCGGCGCAGACGGCTATATGGCATATCACGCAGGCATTGCTGCGCCTGATGGCACCGGTGCTTTCATTCACGGCTGAAGAAGCCTGGTCGGTATTTGCAGACAAGACGACTTACCATGAATCCGGCGAGACGATTTTCACGCGGACCTTCTACACGCTGCCCGCGATCACCGGTGCGGATGCACTGGTGGAGAAATATGCGAGCTTGCGCGAGATTCGTGCCTTGGTGCAGAAAGAACTGGAGGCGCTGCGCGTATCGGGCGCTATCGGCTCCTCTCTGCAGGCTGAGGTCGCTATTCATGCCAGCGGCGATAAACTGAGTTTGCTCCAGCAGCTGGGTGATGATCTGAAATTTGTTCTGATCACCTCGGCCGCGCAGGTCGTGCCCGTTGCTTCCAGTGCTGACGAAAAAATTCTGGTGACTGCATCAGCCCACAAAAAATGTGAGCGCTGCTGGCATTATCGTGCTGATGTCGGCGAGCACGCAGAGCACTCGGGCTTGTGCGGTCGTTGCGTATCCAATTTGTTTGGTCAGGGCGAGCGGCGACGCGCTGCTTGACTCCAACTGAAGGTTGTCAATGGCGAAAAAGAATGCGGGTCTGATGCTGTGGCTGGGTATTGCGCTGATCGTGGTCTTGCTGGATCAGGTCACCAAGATCACCATGAGTAAACTACTGCTGTACGGTCAGTCCGAACCAATCACGACCTACTTCAATCTGGTCATGGTTTACAACAAAGGCGCAGCTTTCAGCTTTTTGTCGGATCAGCCGGGATGGCAACGCTATTTCTTTACCGGCGTTTCCGTCATCGCCTCGGTATTCGTTTTGTGGATGCTCAAGCGTAACCCTGACCAACGCCTGTTCTGTTGGTCACTGGCGCTGATTTTAGGTGGCGCCATCGGCAACCTGATTGACCGTGTCGCTTACGGACATGTGATCGATTTCCTCGACTTTCATGTGCTCGGCTGGCATTGGCCAGCGTTCAATGTCGCGGATAGCGCGATTACGGTGGGAGCGATATTGTTCGTGCTGGATGAGTTCCGGCGCGTGAACCACTAGAGGCTCTTATGAATCTTGCAGGCAAAAAAATCGTGCTGGGACTTACCGGTGGCATTGCCTGCTACAAGGCTGCCGATTTTGTGCGCGCGCTCGTTAAAGCTGGCGCCAGCGTGCAAGTCGTCATGACTGATGCCGCGCGTCATTTCATTACACCCGTGACGATGCAGGCCTTGTCAGGCCACACGGTCTACACCGATCAGTGGGACAGCCGTGTTGCCAACAATATGGCGCATATCGATCTCTCTCGCGATGCAGATGCCATCATCATTGCGCCGTGTTCAGCTGATTTCATCCGTAAACTGGTGCATGGTGCGGCGGATGATCTGCTGTCCACCTTGTGCCTTGCCAGACCCCATGAGGTACCACTGCTAGTCGCACCTGCGATGAATGTCGAAATGTGGGACAAGCCTGCAACACAGCGCAACGTGGCACAGCTGAAGTCTGATGGCATCACCTTGCTGGGGCCCGCGGCAGGCGATCAAGCTTGTGGGGAAACCGGACTTGGCCGCATGCTCGAGCCCGAGCAATTACTCGAAGCACTGATCGGATTTTTTCAGCCTAAAGTCTTGTCAGGCAAACGGGTACTGATTACTGCCGGCCCCACCTTTGAACCCATCGATCCCGTGCGCGGCATCACCAATCTCTCATCGGGGAAAATGGGTTATGCGCTCGCGGGTGCTGCACAAGCTGCTGGGGCACACGTCACGCTGGTCTCAGGGCCGACAGCGCTGACTGTGCCGCTCGGTGTCACCTGTATTTCGGTAACAACAGCCCGCGATATGTATGACGCCGTGATGTCTCACATCAGCGAACAATCGGTGTTTATAGCGGTGGCTGCCGTAGCGGACTGGCGCGTTGCGGACGTCAGCGCACAAAAAATCAAGAAACAAGACACCACGGCACCTTCGCTGCGATTTGAAACCAACCCCGACATACTGGCGTCAGTCGCGGCGCTGCCTTTCCCGCCTTTTTGCGTAGGGTTTGCAGCCGAATCTGATGATCTGCTCACCCAGGGTGCGGCTAAGCGAGAACGTAAAAATATTCCCCTGCTCGTTGGGAATATCGGTCACCAGACTTTTGGTCAAGATGACAATGAAATAGTGCTTTTTGATGTGCACGGACACCAAGTACTGCCGCGCGCAAGCAAGGAGAGTCTTGCTGTGACGCTGATTGCCGAGGTAGCCCGTCGTCTCTGATCGGGTACTTTATTTTTTGGGTCTTTTGCTGATCGTTGTGGTTTTTTTCCGTTTCTATTTTTGCTTTGTCCTCTTGGATATCATGAAAAAAATTGCCGTTAAAATCCTGGATCCACGCATGCGCGACCAAATGCCTGCCTACGCAACGGCAGGCAGCGCAGGGCTGGATCTGCGTGCCTGCCTGAAAGAGCCTATCACCATCGAACCAGGCAGTACGCATCTCGTGCCGACTGGTCTGGCGATTCATATTGCTGACCCTGCCTATGCAGCCATGGTTCTTCCAAGAAGTG
>SYFN01000274.1 GCA_005800405.1 Burkholderiales bacterium | reverse complement strand
GTGGTGGCCGAACAGCACGTGCTTGTTGGTGGGCACATAATCGAGACCATCATTAAGACGTACTGCTGGTGTTGCCCGGTTGGCATCAAGCTGCATTACATGCGTTGCAATGAAGCGCGCGTAAAAACGGTAGCCAATCAGATAAACCGCCACTGCTGCAACCACAATCCACAGCGCGTTAATGGTCTCACCGCGGGCAAGCGCGACGGTACCGAGCGCGAATGCACCCAGAAGCGCGAGTGCGATCCAGCCAGCTTGTTTGAAGATAGAACCCATGAGAATCTCCGAGTAACCCAGTAATGGCAAATGAAAGAAAACGGCGGATTATAACCCTGAAAACCAGCGCATTTTTCTTCGATTTCCGAATGAAAATCTTGGAAACCGCTGATTAAACAAGAGCGGAAACTTTTGTGGCAAGGTTTGTGGCATCAAGCCCTGGATTCCACGGATCCCCGCGTCGCACAGCCACGCTTGCTCGTCATAAAACGTGGAATTATTCAGCGTCTTCCCTGCCACCGAGGCCTCGAAAATACAGGTATCATGCCTTTTTAAAATCTTGTTTTTTGCCTCGGGCTTAGAAAGCCTGGATTACATAACACCGCAAACTTTTCTGGCTAGCCAAACGGCACCAAGCCCTTGACTTTTAGGGTGGCTGCGTCGCGCTGCTGCACTGGCTCGCCGCAAGCGACTTTATTCAGCATTTCCCTGAGCCTGGGTTTGCTCGGGTTTTTGTTAGACTCTGAGACGGCATACAAAGAAAAAATAATTAACGGAGAATTATTTTGAAAAATACAATCCATCTCGCTGCGACGCAGTTGCTCAGGCAACGACTCTCTCTGACACCGATTGTGGCGCTGCCAGAGGATCTCGCCCCCCACAGCGTGACCGACGGTTATGCGATACAGTCCGCGATCAATGCCCAGCTTATTGATGTAGGCATGGGAGAGATGGTGGGGCACAAGATTGGCTGCACAACGCCGGTCATGCAGGCTTTTGTGAACATCAATCATCCCTGTGCCGGTCGAATTTTCAGCAAAACAGTGATGCATGAACATGGCAAGGTGCCGTGTCATGGTTTCGTGAAAATCGGGATGGAATGTGAGATAGCCGTTCGCTTGTCCGCCGACTTGCCGCCACAGTCCGCACCCTATCCCAGAGAGACCGTCGCACCTGCAGTCGCTGAGGTCATGGCAGCGATTGAACTGGTCGATGAGCGCTACGAAAATTATCGCGCCCTCGGCATACCTACCTTGGTTGCCGATGACTTTTTTAATGCCGGTTGTGTGCTGGGTCGTCCGGTATCAGACTGGCACCATCTCGATCTTGCCGCACTGACAGGTCGTGCCGTGATCAACGGTATCGAAGTTGGTCGTGGTGTTGGGTCCATGGTGCTCGGCCATCCACTCAATGCGCTTGCCTGGCTGGCCAATGCTCAGTCAGAGCATGGTCTGCTCGGGCTCAAGGCGGGCGAGTTCGTGATGCTTGGCAGCGTGGTCGAGACCCAATGGCTCAATGCGGGTGACCGGGTACGCATCGAGATCAGCGGACTGGGAGAGGCACAACTGGAGATCCATTGAGAGAGGCCTTTAATGAAAGATTGGCTGCCGACGTCGCGGTCAGACCGGTCCTTATTTGATGGAGATGTCCGGTGCCATTCAGAGATTCAGCCTACGGTCTCCGGCTATTCTCATTTGCCCGGCAGGCAAGCGGATTGGCCCCCGTGGTAAATTCCGACCATTCTGGTTTAAACGGAGATGTAATGCGTGGAGATACGATGCAACGCCTTATTGTTCTGCTGATACTGCTTTTTACTGCAGTCCTGCCAGCAAGTGCGCAGGAAAGAGTCGAGCACGGTGACTGGATTTCGCAATTTCTCGATGGAAGAGGCGAGGCCAGCACCCATGAAAACGGCATCTCCATGCTGGGCATGATGTGTGGCGACGGCAACTGTAGATATTATTTTGCCAATGGACTTGATTGCGAGCCCAGTGCTAATTACCCGCTCATGTTGACCTCAGATGTGGGCGCGCTTGCGCTCGACGCGGTGTGCGAGCCCATGAGCACTGCGAACGGCGACGTGATGCTCTATTGGTTTACCGAGACACCTTATCTGAACGAGGCGTTTGCTAAAACACCCGTCATTGGTATTGCTTTTCCCCTCGCCAACGGTGAATTCAAGACCAGCAAATTTTCCATGAATGGCTTTACCGAAGCCATCGAGCGGATGGTAAATGTCATGCGTTAAGGAAAAGCACGGCAATCAGCGCAGGAGGGAAATGCACAAGAGTCAACGCAAGAAGAGCCCGTGGCTACCGATCCTCTGCCCGACCAAACCTGACGACTCAGCTACAAGTTTCTACGAACGCTCGGTCTTCAATCCCGTCCATTCCGGCGCCAGCGTCTGTTCGACGGATAGCAGATCGAGAACCCGGCCCACCGTGTGATCCACCATTTCTAAGACTGTCTGCGGACGCTGGTAGAGCGCCGGCAGCGGTGGAAAAATAATCCCGCCCATTTCGGTGACCGCTGTCATGTTGCGCAAGTGGGCCAGATTCAATGGGGTTTCGCGCACCATCAGCACCAGACGGCGGCGTTCTTTGAGCATGACATCTGCTGCTCGGGTGATCAGGTTGTCGCACATCCCGTGCGCGACCGAAGCGAGCGTTTTCATCGAACAGGGAACGATGACCATCCCGTCGGTGTGAAAAGAACCGCTGGCTACACAGGCACCAATATCGCGTATGCTGTGGACGACGTTTGCGAGGGTCTCGATATCTTTTCGTTTGATATCAAGTTCATGGTACAAGTTGAGCGCTGCTGCATCCGAAATCATCAGGTGCGTTTCGACTTTGTCCGACTTCCTCAGTTGCTCAAGCAGCCGCACTCCGTACAATGCGCCCGATGCACCGGTGATGGCGATCACCAGACGCTTCATCACCGATCAACCTTTCAGCAGTGCTTGCAACTCGCCCGACTCGTGCATTTCGCCCAGGATATCGGCGCCGCCAATGAATTCGCCTTTGACGTAGAGCTGGGGAACCGTCGGCCAGTTGGAAAATTCCTTGATCCCCTGACGAACTTCGTCATCTTCCAGCACATTGACTGTCACCAAGTCTTGCACGCCCGAAGCTTTGAGCAGCTCGATGGCACGGCCAGAAAATCCGCATTGCGGGAACTGGGCGGTGCCCTTCATGAACAGCACTACGGCATGGTTAGTCACTGTCTCTTTAATCCAGGATTGAACGTCGCTCATAAATCCTCTGTAAATAGGTTGAATTACTTGCGCCATTATAGGGAAAAAGCCGGATCTGCTCCCGAAGCCTGATCGCCTCGCTCAGCGCTTGAGCCGGGCAAAGGCATCGGCCATGGCCGAACCTGCCTGCGCAGTCTCGTGCTGGGGCTTGAGCCTGGGCCTAGGCTCCGAGGCGCGCGGGAGTCATTGCTCCCTGCTGCCTGCAGCATTCTCTGCCAGGCGCATGGTCAGTGCAATGCGCTTGCGCTTGGGATCGACCTCGAGCACCTTGACCTTCACCACCTGCTCTGCCTTCACTACCGTGTGCGGGTCTTTCACAAACTGATCCGACAACGCTGATATATGGACTAAGCCATCCTGATGAACACCTATATCAACAAACGCTCCGAAAGCCGCAACATTTGTCAATACGCCTTCGAGAATCATGTCCGGTCGCAGATCTGAGATCGCCTCGACGCCGTCCTTGAAACTGGCCGTCACAAACGCAGGGCGAGGATCACGACCCGGCTTGCCGAGCTCTTTCAAAATATCCGCCACGGTAGGCAAGCCAAATTTTTCATCGGCGTAGCGTTTGGCATGGAGGGATTTCAGCAACGCACTGTCGCCGATGACGCTTTTCACATCCCGCTGGATATCCGCAAGAATTTTTTCGACCAGTGGATAGGATTCCGGATGTACTGCAGATGCATCCAGCGGGTTGTCGTCATTCACGACACGTAGAAAGCCGGCTGCCTGCCCGAAGGTTTTTTCACCCAGTCGCGGAACCTCACGCAACGCAGCGCGTGAATTGAACATACCGTATTTATCACGAAAATTGACAATACTCTGCGCAACTTGACCATTCAAGCCTGATACGCGTGCGAGCAGAGGCACCGACGCCGTGTTGACATCCACCCCCACGGCATTTACGCAGTCCTCGACCACAGTGTCCAGAGTGCGCGCAAGTCGAGTCTGTGAAACATCATGCTGGTATTGACCCACGCGATGGATTTGGGATCAATTTTTACGAGCTCAGCTAGCGGATCCTGGAGTCGGCGTGCGATCGATACCGTGCCGCGCAGCGATACATCGAGTTCAGGCAGTTCACGCGAGGCGAATTCGGATGCCGAATATACTGATGCACCCGCCTCGGAGACAACAATCTTGTTGAGTTTGAGTTCGGGTTGCAGACGAATCAAATCCTGCGCGAGTTTGTCGGTTTCGCGCGATGCGGTACCGTTGCCAATCGAGATCAATGCGACCTGATGCTTGCGCGCCAGTAGTCCCAATATGTGCAGTGAGTCCTCCCAGTCATTGCGTGGTTGATGCGGATCGATGGTCGCTGTGTCCACCACTTTTCCCGTGGCGTCGACCACAGCGACTTTCACGCCAGTACGCAATCCGGGATCGAGCCCCATCGTCACGCGAGGCCCCGCTGGTGCTGCCAGCAGCAGATCTTTGAGATTACGTGCAAAAACACGAATCGCCTCCGCTTCGGCTTCTTCGCGCAAGCGCGTCATCAATTCAGTTTCCAGATGCATGAAGATTTTCACGCGCCAAGCCCAGCGCACGGTATCCATCAACCATTTATCCGCCGGCCGATTTTGCTGGCGCACGCCAAAGCGTGCTGCGATCTTGCTTTCGAACAGGTTTGGCGGCGCATCCCATTTTGATTTTTTCTGTTTCCGTGTCCAGACGCAGTGTCACTGTCAGTATCTCTCCCTTGCGGCCACGCAGTAGTGCCAGTGCGCGGTGCGATGGGATGCTGCTTAGGTTCTCAGAGTAATCAAAGAAATCGGTAAATTTTTCACCAGTATCCTGCTTGTCATCAATGACTTTGGCATCGACCACGCCATGGCTACTCAGGTATTCCCGTATATCTTGCAGTAACACTGCATCTTCGGCAAAGCGCTCCATGAGAATTTGTCGCGCACCATCCAGCGCTGCCTTGTTATCGGCGACACCGGGGTTGTCACCCTGCTCGGTGGTGAAAGGCGGACGCAAATAGCGCGCAGCCTCCGACTCGGGATCCAGCGTAGGATTCTCCAGCAGGGCGTTGGCCAGTGGTTCCAATTCAGCTTCTAGCGCGGTCTGTGCCTTGGTACGGCGCTTCGGGCGGTAGGGAAAATACAAATCTTCCAGGGAGGTTTTGTCTTGCGCGAGACTGATGGCTTTGAGCAGTTCTGGCGTCATCTTTCCCTGCTCCTCTATCAAGGCGATGATGGCGCTGCGGCGGCTTTCAAGTTCGCGCAGGTAACGCAGGCGCTCTTCCAGCAGGCGGAGTTGGATATCGTCCAGTCCACCTGTGGCTTATTTGCGGTAGCGGGCAATAAATGGCACAGTCGCACCTTCATTCAGCAGTGCAATGGCAGCAGCCACTTGTTCATGGCGTGCAGCGAGTTCAACAGCAAGTCGTTGTTCAATGGAGGGAAACATCGGAATAATCGTCAAAGGAATTCATGAATAGAGGATGCATAAAAACAGTGCGTAATCGGCTCTTTTACTTTTCGCTCATGATGGCACCCCAACGCCCGCCAGAGATGCGTTCTATGCCTGCCAGATCTTTCCAACTGTGCACGTCTCGCCAGCTGGCACTTGTGAATTGGTCGCGTACCGCCGTGGCCTGATCATAGCCATGCTCAAGAAGCAGCCACCCACCGGATTTGAGATGAGCAGGTGCACCTTCGATGATCGTTGAAAGTGCCGTCATGCCATTCGCATGGTCGGTGAGCGCAGAGCAGGGTTCGAAGCGCAGATCACCTTGCAACAGATGGACATCGCTGGCAGCGATATAGGGAGGATTGCTGACAAGAAGATCAAACAAACCATCGAGCATCTCAAACCAATTACTACGGATGAATTGAATTTTCACCTCATGATGGTCTGCGTTATGGTGGGCGACTGTCAGCGCCTCGTCGCTGATGTCCGTCGCGATGACCTGCGCATCCCGGCGCGTGTGCGCCAGCGCTACGGCCACAGCACCCGAACCAGTGCCCAGATCAGCAACGCGACCAGCCTGGGGTAATTTTTCCATCGCCAGTTCTACCAGCAGCTCGGTCTCAGGTCGGGGGATCAGCACATCCGGTGTGACCTTGAAGCTCAATCCATAGAATTCGCGCTCGCCGGTCAGGTAAGCGATGGGCTCGCCCTGCATGCGTCGATTCAGTAGTGCTTTAATGTCATTTATCTGTTCCACACTCAATGCATCGTTTTCTCGGATGACCAGTTGAACACGCGAGCATTTCAGCGCGTGCGCCATCAGAATGCATGCTTCGAGTGGGTCGATCTGTGCGAGCCTGAGCAGATAGCGAATTGTCATGCGGCCGGCTTGCTTCGAAATGCCACCAGCATCAGCATAATCGAAAAAATCACGAACCAGACCAGTGCCCACTGCGGTATGGACAGCCCAAGAATCGGATCGTATTCAGTCGTGCATAAGCCATCGGCTTGAAAGAGTGAAGGCAGCCATCGGGCGATGAAAATTTTATTTAGCGAGGTTTCCAGCGGATCGATACCACACGAGATGGTAGGGTGCGCCTTGATCCATAGATGTCGTATCGCGATACCCGCACCCGTCATGGCAGCAAGTGCAGAGAGTGCTGTACCCAGACGCAGCATCGACACTGGCAGGAAGCAGGTGATCAGACACAGCAGAGCGACAGCGGCGAACGCATACCGCTGCAAGATACAGAGCGGGCATGGCAGCATCTCCAGTACCAATTGCAGATAAAGGCCGACGCCGAGCATGACTATGCAGGCGACAGCGACGAGTAGCAAAAGTGGTTTGGCGAATTGGTTGATTTGCATGATGTGAACTTGAATGATGTTCTTTGTTCGGCCGGGCCAAAGGTTCAATCTGCCAGCGCCGCTAGTAATTCCGCCTGATGCTCAGCGATCAGCGCGTCGGTGAGTTCGTCTAGATCACCTTCCATTACCATCTCCAGCTTGTAAAGCGTAAGGTTAATGCGATGATCCGTGATACGTCCCTGCGGGAAATTGTAGGTACGAATACGCTCGCTGCGATCACCCGATCCTACCAGTGATTTTCGTGTTGCTGCTTCTGCCGATTGTTGGGCGCGCAGTTGTACATCCTTGATGCGTGTGGCCAGTACTTTGAGCGCCTGCGCCTTGTTCTTGTGCTGACTGCGGTCATCCTGACATTCGACCACGATTCCGCTTGGCAGGTGCGTAATGCGTACCGCCGAATCGGTTTTGTTGATGTGCTGTCCGCCAGCGCCGGAGGCACGGAAGGTGTCGATGCGCAAGTCTCCCGGGTTGATATCGACCTCGCCGATTTCATCCGCCTCGGGCATCACCGCGACGGTACAGGCGGAGGTGTGTATTCGCCCTTGCGCTTCGGTGGCAGGTACACGCTGAACGCGATGACCACCAGATTCAAACTTCAGTCGCGAGTACGCACCATGACCTGCGACGCGAACGATTACCTCCTTGTAACCACTCAGCTCCGATAGCGATTCCGAGACCATCTCCACCTGCCAGCGTTTGCGCTCTGCAAAGCGGGTGTACATGCGCAGCAAATCACCGGCGAACAGCGCTGATTCATCGCCGCCTGTACCAGCGCGTATCTCGAGGAAGATATTGCGATCATCATTGGGATCTTTGGGCAACATCATCTTTTGCAAATCGAGCTCCAGCGTCGCAGCGCGCCCCTGAGCCGCATCGATTTCTTCCTGCGCGAAATTTTTCATTTCTGGATCGCGCATCATATCCTGTGCAGCGATCAGATCGGCCTGGGCCTGCGTCCATTGGGCGTGCAGCGCAACCAGCGGTTCCAGTTCCGCGTGCTCTCGCGTGAGCTTGCGGTAGTACTCCATATCGGCGGTCGCGCCTTCCTGGTTCAACAGGGCGCTGACCTCTTCCAGCCTTTGGGTGAGCTGATCAAGCTTGGCAAGTAGAGACGGTTTCATGCGAGATGCGCGCGGAGCAAGAGTTGTACTGGTTGGATCAGAAAATACCAGCCAAGGTGCCGGATGCTGCTAGGGGCTGGGGAGGGCGTCGCTAGCGCTTGGTGCGGAATAGCTGGGGCAGCCACTTGGCAAGACGCGCACGCTCGTCCGCATCAGCTTGATGCAATGCCTGTTGTGGACCATGGAGGAATTTGGCGGTCAGTCCTTTGGATAGCGCTTCGAGTACCGCCCCCACATCTTCTCCACGTGCGAGTAGTTTGCGTGCGCGCTCGAGTTCCATCTTGCGCATTTGCTCACCGCTTTCCTGCAGGTCTTGAATCAGAGGCACGATCGCACGACTGTCTAGCCAATTCATGAATCCCTGCACGCGGGTTTCGATGATGGCTTCTGCTTGTGCCACCGCCGACTGACGGTTTTCCATACCAATTTGCACGGCAGCGCCGAGGTCGTCGACAGTGTACAAAAAGACGTCATCCATGCGACTGACTTCGGATTCGATATCGCGTGGCACAGCAAGATCCACCATCACCATGGGCTTACGGCGCCGTGCCTTGATTGCGCGCTCCACCATGCCCAATCCGATGATCGGGAGTGACGACGCCGTGCAAGAGATGACAATATCAAAATTCGCGAGCTGGTCAGGCAACTCGGCAAGGCGCATGGTCTTGCCACCCAGCCGATGCGCGAGCTGTTCGGCGCGCTCGACGGTACGGTTGGCAATCGTCAGTGTTTTAGGATGATGCGCAGCGAAATGGGTTGCGCACAATTCGATCATTTCGCCGGCTCCGATGAACAGCACGTGCTGCTCGGCGAGTTTGTCAAAAATTCGTTCGGATAGGCGCACCGATGCCGCTGCCATCGAAACACTGTGCGCGCCGATCTCGGTGGTGGTGCGCACTTCCTTGGCGACCGTAAACGTGCGCTGAAACATCTGGTGCAGATACGTACCCAGCCCGCCCACCGCTTCGGCCTGGCGAACGGCATCTTTCATCTGCCCGAGAATCTGAGGCTCGCCAAGTACCATGGAATCAAGGCCGGAGGCCACGCGGAAGGCGTGGCGCACCGCATCATGCTGCGGCAGTGCGTACAAATAGGGCCGGAGTTCTGCGTAAGGCAGCTTGTGATACTCCGCGACGAAATGAGCGGTCGCATCAATGGCTGTCTCGATCTGGCCATCGTTGGCGCTGGCGCCGTAGATCTCGGTGCGATTGCAGGTAGAGAGAATCGCGGTTTCATGAGCCTGCTGCCCTGTCTCGCCCAACCACGAGCATGCAGACGCCACTGCCTGACCAAGCTGGTCGGCCGGGAAGGCCACTTTCTCGCGAAGCGAGACAGGAGCCGTGGTGTGATTGAGCCCTACCGCGAACAGTTGCATCCAGTATTTTAAGATGGGTTAATCTTGACTGCGCCTATTATAGCGCCGGGGGCATTATGACTATTCGGTAATCTGCTCCAGTCGGTATCCAAAACTGTAAACCGGTACAAGACGGTAGCCTCTCTGCGGTATCAGCCCCAGTTTCGTCCGCACCCGCGACACATGCGTGTCCAGCGTGCGTGATGACAGTTCGGCATCGCCCGACCACACGGCTTCATGAATAAAGGCGCGGGACAGCGGGCGTCCCAGATGCTGAAAGAATAACAGCGCCAGCGCAAACTCCTTCTGCGTCACCTGGATAATCTGGTTGCCGAATCTCAGTTGTGAGCGACCTTTCAGGAATTGAAATGGCCCATAAGCTATCTCGGGTTCGTCTTCCCGGTCGGGTCGATATCTATCCATTAGCAATCGCAAGCGCAGCAGCAATTCGCTGCGCCTGACTGGATTGAGTAGCACCTCTGCCGGGCGGGTCGCCAGAAGGCGAATCGTGGCATCGTCCGGTGGGGCAGTCACGATTATCAGCAGAGGAAGCTCAGGCCATGACTCATGTAAGCGGTTCAGCACCGAAGGGCCGGACGTTCTGTCGCGGCTATCTGGCCAGTGAATCAGCAAAACGTCCGGCTCCGAAGTCGTGAGATGGGACTGCAGCGCCTCCTGACACTCAAAACTGCTGCACGCATGGCCACTGGTCTTGAGCAGGCTCTCAAGGGGTTTGCGCTGCTGGGAGTCATCAGACAGAAGAACGATGCGCATGATGAGGGAAAGCCATGAGTACGAGGCTGGAGTAATTTATAGAGCTACCAAGAAGCCGTTCATGGCTCTTCGTTTTTCGGGGTTCCGAGGCGTTTACCCAATGGCGAGGCATCGTTGGGCCATTTTTTGCACCGCCGCCCAAGGTTGAGCATTTCGAATTGCTCTCCAAATCTGCCTGAAAGCGGAGTTCTCGTTGCTTGCCCGGTGCACCACAGTAAGGCAAGCAGACCGGATGTCTGGTAGGCCTGCTTGAAAGAGGTTGTCTAAAAAATCGTACGAGATGGTAGGTTGCCGCAACTTATCCCGGTGTGCCCCGATAACGCGAGGCGACAGTCAATGCCATAACGCGGGGGGGCAACGACAAACAGAATTTGTCCAATAGGCGTACGGTTGTAGAGAATTAGTCGAACGCTATTTCGTTAGGGACCGCGCATAGCGACTAATGTCGCACATATGTCGAGTCCCTGCGTGACCTGATCCCATTGCGCATCTGCGCCGGCACACTAACCGAAGCAGATGTCGCAGAATTCAATCTATGTTGTGGACCGCGGCTCTCTTGGGCGCTGTAATCAGCCCGATTCCCTGGTTACTCGCAGACATGGACGAAGAGCTGTTCTGCGCGAGAGCCCGGCCCGGCCTCGGCAAATGCCATGGCGCCTGCCTCCTCCGAAACCGGCTTGCCGGCGCCCATGCGCTGTGGATGTCGTGAAGTACCTAATACTCGCCATTTGCGGGCGCGGCATTGATACTCGACTGCATAAAGTACGGATTGATAAGGCTTGCCAGAGGCGTCTGTGGTGACGGTTTTCAGATCGTGCAAGTCCCAGACAAAGGCCGTGTCGCCCATCTTCCGGGTGCGCAGGCTGTCGTAGTACATCAGGCTCTCATCGTTCTCGGCATAGCGAACCCACTGCTGAGCCATTACGGGCGCAGTGCAGCAAAGAAGCAAGGCGGTCAGGCAGGTTTTCATGGTGGCGATCATCAGGAGGAAAAGGCAGGTCACTCGCATTGTATGATGTGCTGTCAATTTTCCGGATGACTGTGATGAAGTTTGCCATTTTGTTGGCCTCTCTAATGGGGCTATGCCTGCCGCTGGCTGCGCGCTCGGCGGATATTCAGTACGAGTGCGAGGGTAAGCGGCGCTTCGAGCATCGCGGTGCGGCGTCAACGGTACCCGTAGATGCCCGGCATCGTTATGAACTGACGGGCCTGACAATGGAGGGGCTGAACTGCAAGGTCAGCGATGAGCTGCTCAGCTGTATGGGTCTGACGCCGGAAAGCGCGATGCGCAAGGTGGTCATCGATCGCATCGCCATCACCGTCAGCGACACCCTCGAGATGCCAACCTCCTCGTTGATTTTCGAAGGTCGCTGCAAGTAATTTATCGCTTGGAGCACTTGTCTTCTTCATCCGCCGTCATCATCGGTGCAGGTATTGCCGGTGCGAGTCTCGCTCGCCAGTTCGCCTGCAGGGGCACGGCAGTCACGGTGTTGGAGCGTGCGCAGCCTGCCGCGGGCGGGTCCGGCAATCCCGTTGCGGTGGTGCGCCCTGAGCCGGGCGGTGCCGATAATCCGATTGCCGAATTTTCTGCAGCGGGCGTGCAGTGGCTGCAGGATTGGCTTGCCCAGCATGGTGCCTCAGTGCCGCATGCCTTTTGCGGTGCATTTCGCATGACACGCGATCAGCGGCGTCATGACAAGTTGCGTGATTACGCGAGCATGCGTGCGCGTGATGAGATTGCCGAATTCAGCGGCACGGCAGCAGATCAGCTATGTGGACAGTCGGTAACCAGCTCTGGATTTTTTTTGCCGCAGGCCGGATGGATTGATCCCGTTGCGCTCGTTCATGCCATGCTCGATCATCCACTGATTCACCTGCGTGCCCGCGCTGAAGTCATAGCCCTCGATCAGAATGCCGACGGTTCATGGCAGCTGAGTCTGTCTGAGGGTGAAATTTTTTCTGCCAGCCAGGTCGTCATGGCAACCGCCTATACAACGCAACTGAGCCCGGTGCCCTTAGCCGTCGATCGGGCCCGTGGGCAGTTGTCCGTCATATCCGAACAAGCGGGTGAGGCGATTCATGTGATTGTCTGTCGCGACGGCTACATCACGCCCGCCATCAACGGTGTGCATACGATAGGCGCGACGATTCAGTATGACGACGAGGATGGGTCTGCTCGCAGGTCAGATGATCTGGAAAATTTCCAGCGCTTGCAGCGCTTGCTACCCGATTTTGCCAAGGATCCCGGCATCGTCTTCAGTGGTCGCGTTGCATGGCGTGGGACGACACAAGACAGACTACCCCTGGTGGGGAAGATCGCCGAAGGTTTGTCTGTGAGCGTGGGGCATGGTTCGCGTGGCATAGCGTGTGCACCGCTCTGCGCTGAATTACTGGTTGCAGAGTTGTGCGGCGAAACCTTGCCGATGGCGCGTTATTGGCTGAATCGGCTCGATCCTTTGCGCTTCGGCTCGCGTTGAGTCGGATGGATCCCCATCCGCTTGGGTTGATTTGCGACGATAGTTCTTAGCTGAACAGCCGCGCCAGTTCGAGGCCGGGCTCCTCAGCACGCATGAATGCTTCACCGACCAGAAAAGCGTGAACGTCGGCATCGCGCATGCGTTTGACATCGTCTGGGGCAAGGATGCCGGATTCGGTGATGACCAATATGTCGGGCGAGATCCGAGGCAAGAGCTTGATCGTGGTCTCGAGACGGGTGTCGAAAGTGCGCAGATTGCGGTTGTTAATGCCTAGCATCGCTGTTTTCAGTTTGAGCGCTGCGGAAAGTTCATCGGTATCGTGAACCTCGACCAGCACGCCCATACTCAGTTCATGCGAGCAGGCTTCGAGTTCGGCCATCAAGCCATGATCGAGCGCAGCAACAATCAGCAATACGCAATCGGCGCCCCAGGAACGTGCCTGATAGATTTGGTACGGATCAATGATGAAGTCTTTGCGTAAGGCCGGAATCTTGCAGGCAGTGCGTGCCTGCTGCAGATATTCAGGCGCGCCCTGAAAAAAATGAACATCGGTCAGAACAGACAGGCAAGCGGCGCCATGATGCGCATAGCTTTGCGCGATCTCGGCGGGCTGAAAATCTTCGCGCAGCACGCCTTTGGAGGGCGACGCCTTTTTGATCTCTGCAATCACTCCTGCCTTGCCTGCGGCGATCTTGTTGCGAAGGCTGGCTTCGAAGCCGCGAATCTGCCTGCGCGAGGCATGGTCGGATTCCACATCACGACGCAGGCTGGCCAGGCCCTGATTTTTTTTTGCGGCGGCAACCTCGTCGGCTTTTACATCAAGAATTTTTTTCAGAATATCGGGCATGATGATGAGTATTATTTTTCGATGTCTTTACGAACTACCCAGTTTTTGAGTGAACTGGACGAACTGATCGAGTTTTGCACGTGCAGCGCCGGAGGCTAATGTCTCTCGCGCGCGTGTGACGCCGGCGGCGATACTGCTGACGGCACCAGCAGCATAAAGTGCAGCGCCCGCATTGAGCATCACAATGTCGCGTGCAGGACCTACCCGGTTGTCCAGCGCTTCAAGAATCTTTTGTTTGGATTCTGAAGTCCCAGCGACCTGCAGTTGTCGACCGGAGGTCATTTGCAAACCGAAGTCTTCCGGATGAATATCGTACTCACGGATTTCGCCATCAATTAGCTCGCCTACCATGGTTGCCGCACCCAGCGAAATTTCATCCATATTGTCGCGTGCCCAGACCACGACCGCATGTTTTGCACCCAGCCTTTGTAGTACGCGCACTTGAATGCCAACCAAATCCGGATGAAACACACCCATCATGATGTTTGGCACACCCGCAGGATTGGTCAGCGGGCCGAGGATATTGAAAATAGTGCGTACCCCCAGCTCTTTGCGTACCGGTGCTGCATGCTTCATGGCTGCGTGATGGTTGGGGGCGAACATGAAACCGATACCGGTTTCATTGATGGAGGCTGCAACCTGCTGCGGCGACAGGTTAATGTTCACACCAAGCGCTTCCAGCGCATCTGCACTGCCAGAGGATGAGGAGACACTGCGCCCACCATGTTTAGCCACGCGTGCGCCGGCTGCGGCCACCACAAACATGGTCGCAGTTGAAATATTGAAGGTGTTAGCACCATCGCCACCGGTACCGACGATGTCGACCAGTTGGTCGGCATCCGTGACTTCGACCTTGGCGGCGAACTCGCGCATCACCTGCGCTGCTGCGGCGATTTCACCAATCGACTCTTTTTTTACGCGCAGTCCCATGGTGAGCGCGGCGATCATCACGGGTGACATTTCGCCGCCCATGATCTGGCGGAACAGGGCCAGCATTTCGTCATGGAAGATTTCGCGGTGTTCAATGATGCGCAGAAGTGCTTGTTGCGGTGTCAGTGGCATGGGCCGCTCGCGATTCAGGTGTTGAGGAAATTTTTCAGGAGCGCGTGTCCGTGTTCGGAAAGTATCGATTCCGGATGAAACTGCACGCCTTCAATGGCAAACTCTTTGTGTTGCACCCCCATGATTTCGCCATCCGCGGTCCACGCAGTGATCTTGAGGCAATCAGGCAAGGACGCGCGCTCAATCGCGAGCGAGTGATACCGAATGATCGTATAAGGGCTGGGCAAGTCTTTGAAAACGCCAACACCCGTGTGCGTGATGGGGGTAGTTTTGCCGTGCATGACTTCCTGTGCGCGAACTACTTTGCCGCCAAAAGCTGCACCGATGCTCTGGTGGCCGAGGCAGACCCCCAGTATCGGCAGCTTGCCAGCGAAATGCTTCAGTACCGGTACAGAGACGCCGGCTTCATGTGGCGTGCAAGGGCCGGGTGAAATACAGATTCGCGATGGATTCAGCGCTTCGATTTGTTCAAGGCTGATTTCATCATTGCGGTAAGTGCGAACTTCTTCGCCCAGTTCACCAAAATACTGGACGAGGTTGAAGGTGAAAGAGTCGTAGTTGTCGATCATCAGCAGCATCTTAAATCTCCCCGTCCAATCCGTCTTGCACTTGCTCTGCAGCTCTCAATACGGCGCGCGCCTTATTTTCTGTCTCTTGCCACTCCATTTCGGGGATGGAGTCCGCGACGATGCCGGCAGCGGCCTGGGCGTACAACATGCCGTCTTTGATGACGCCGGTCCGGATGGCGATGGCAAGATCCATTTCGCCGCCGAAGGACAGGTAGCCGCAGGCACCGCCGTAGATGCCGCGCTTGACGGGTTC
>SYFN01000273.1 GCA_005800405.1 Burkholderiales bacterium | reverse complement strand
GAGAGCTTTAACGGCAAATTCAGGGATCAATGGCTCAATGGCGAGTTGTTCTATAGCCTAGGTGAAGCCAAGGTACTCATAGAGCAATGGCGCATTCACTTCAATACCACGCGGCCGCATCAAGGGATCAACATGAAGCCCCCGGCACCGGCGGCTTGGTTGCCCAAGACCAAAGCAGAAAAAGCCTTGCACTTGAGCTTGTTTCCACCGATTCCAACACCACAGGAGGTGATGCAAAGATTGAATCTACAATGAAGTCAAGCTAGACTAAAAACTCTCACAGACTTTGGATCAACATTTAACGCGGGTCAGTACGAAGTTCAGGAAATACTCGGTCACTCGGACATTCGTACCACAAGCCGCTATGCACATCTCAGCCGTGAACGCCTGCTCGAGGCTGTGGCCACCGTGCCAGAACCTCAGATCAGCATTAATCCTGGCTAAGGCAGCGAATAAAAAAGGGGCTTTTTAGGACCGGCAGACAAAATAAAACCAAGTGCTTGCAAGAGGTTATAGGGAAGTTAATGCGATAGACCTTACGTGGTCTAGGCCTCCCCGAGCTGCTCCACCCATTCCACTTGTCGGGGCAAACAGCTGGTTCGAAGATCATAGTGTTGCTGGGCAAATGCCCGTGCATTGTGTCCCAATCGCTGACGGGAAGCGGGATCATCCAGCAATCCACAGACTTCGGTTGACAGTGCCTGAACGTCAAAAAAATTAACCAGCCTTCCGGTTTGATCTTGCGTGATTGCTTCATGCAGCGGCTGCGTATCGCTCGCCACAATCGCGCAGCCAACGCTCATGGCTTCCAGCAGACTCCAACTCAGCACAAACGGATACGTCAGATAGACATGAACGGTAGAGAGCTGGAGTAAAGGAATAAAGTACCGGTACGGTATATTCCCCAAAAAGTATACGCGGGCCCAATCTTCATCGCTTATAGTCGGCCTGACTTCGTTGGCAAAAATAGTCTTCCATGATGCGCTAGCCTCTGGCTTGGCACCGTAGCTGATATCGTCGCCACCCACGATGAGTACACGAGCTTTGGGGCGACGCTTCAAAATCTCAGGCAAGGCACGCATAAAAATGTGATACCCGCGGTAAGGCTCCAGATTGCGATTCACAAAAGTGATGGTCTCATCCTCCTGGGTGATCTGAAGATTGCGATTGAGCGTCAACTTGGCGTTGCTATCTGGTGCGACAGCAAGGGTATCGATGCCGTCGTGTATCACCGTGATTTTTTCGCGAAATGGTAAAGGAAATGTACTGGCTTGCCAATGCGTTGGGCTGATGCCAGCATCGGCGATATCGAAATGCAGGAGGTTGTTCAGGTTTTTTAATTTCAGCCGACAGGCATCACCCTCGTACTTGGAGGGAAACTCAGGATCAAAATTGACATCAGCACCCTGAGCGTGATAAAAAAATTCGCAATAAATTCCCAGCTTTGCATGCGGCCACACTTCCTTGAGAAACAAGCTCTCGCCCCAGCCGTGGTGCGCAATAATCAGATCCGGCGAAAATCCTTCCGCTTTGAGCTTCAATGCCGCCTTGAAGCACGCTTCTGCACGAATTGTTTTTGTCTCAAAGTCACTCACCCAAGGGTGGACGTTGGGCGTAGAGCCGCGTGTCGCGGCATAGGGCACCAAGGTCACGCCTTGCCATTCACGTGAATCGGTTTGTTTCATTATCATGGCCAGCACCCTGTGGCCTCGCTGCGCCAGTGCCGGAGCAAGAAATTTGAACTGGCCAGGGAAATTTTGGTGAATGAAAAGAATGTTCATAGACGGTAGATCGGTATGCGAAATGAATGATCTGGGCCCCATGATCGCTTCGGGCGAGTCACCTGGGATCAGGCATTCGCGTGACTCAGATGGTCGGGAAGGCCGTGAGCAAAGGCCAGGATCCATCAGCGCTCGCATCATCAAGGTCTCATGAAAGCCTCATCAGATCTTCAAGAGATCCTACAGTAAGCCTCATGAAAGCCTGTTGACAACCTCATGCTGGAACTGATTGCTTCAGCGGCTCACTGGACCTTTTATAAAAACTAAAACCTCCCCAGAGACATCATCGCTGCTGTCTTTATTCCTCTTTCATTGCCGCTGCAATACGCTTGGTCAGCGGATGCATCAGATAAGTCAGCATCGAACGCTCGCCTGTTTTAACCAACACTTCTGCGCCCATACCCGGCTGCAGCTGTCTGTTGCCTAATTTTTTCAAGCCCGAATCGGTCAGGTTGACTCGTGCGAGGTAAAACGACATGTTACCCATGGGCGTTTGCTCGGTTAGCACGTCACTCGAAAGGGAACTGATCACCGCATCGACTACCAATTGGGGCGAGTGCGCAAACGCCGAAAAACGTACCCCGACCGGATCGCCGGCGCGGATACGATCGATCATGTGCGTGGGTATGCGGGCTTCCAGCACGACCCCTTCGTCTGTCGGAATAATGTCGAGCAGTTTTTGTCCTGGGCTGACAATACCGCCAGACGATGCAATGGTCAGGCCAACCACCTGGCCATCCACGGGCGCCTTGATTTTGATACGACCCAGCTCAGCACTGATGGCATCGAGCCTCTCGCGTCCCGCCTGAACTTCGCGCCGGACTTCAGCCAGCTGAGCGGCCGTCTCTTTGGTGCCTTCCAAGATACGCTGGGCGCGTTTGAGTTTGAGTTCGGCGATGGCGCGCTCGGTACGCGCTTTGGACGCCGTCAGCTCTGCCAGCACAGACTTGAGCTCTGCCTGGCCTTGTTCCAGTTGTAGCGCCTGATTGCGGGGCACATAGCCTGCTTCGGCCAATTCCGAGATATTTTTTTGCTGCTCTGCCTGCTTCTGAGCCTGTACCGTGCGGTTCTCTAATTGCATCCTGAGACCGGCGAGCAAAGCTTCTTGTCCGGCGATGGATTCATCGATCGCCGCCAGCTCGCTGCTCAACGCCTGCTTGCGTGCTTCGAACAGGCGCGTCTGCGTGAAGATATGTTGATTGATCGTGGGGTTGGTGCTCGCTGCAATCAAGTCACTATGAAAATTGATCGATGGACGACGCTCTATCTCGGCCATCAGCCGGCTCTCCGCCGCGCGCTGCGCCATGTAGTTCTGGCGTATCGATTCAAAATTGGCTTTCGCCGTGTCCTGATTCAGTTCAACCAGCGTGTCGCCTGCCTTCACTCGTTGCCCCTCGCGCACGGCGACGCGTTCGACTATACCCCCCGTCATATGCTGTATCGCTTTGCGCTTGGTGTCGATGGTGACGGTTGCCTGAGCAGGTACGCCTTCATCGAGCGGAGCGAGCGAAGCCCAAGTTAAAAAACCGCCAAAGCCAATGACCAGCGCCACAATACCCAAGCGTATCGTGCCGCGTGTATCGGTGGGGAGTTCGGGCGTCAGATCAATGACATTCGTTGGCTCGATGGCGTTTTGCTTCGAGAGTTTGAGAGAGGGATTAGCCATGTTCTAGATTCCTGTGTCAGTTCGCGGGGTGCGCTTGGGCTAGCTGCCCAGACGTACCATTGATATCGAGTCCAGCCGCTCGATCTGCCCTTCGGACATGACAATCACCCGATCAGCGAGCGAGAGCAGATTGCGCTGGTGAAGCACCATGAATACCGTTTTGCCGGCTTCTTTCAGATCGCGTATGGCTCTGGCCAGTGCCGCCTCGCCGACATCGTCCAGGTTGGCATTGGGTTCATCCAGCACCACCAAATCGGGAGAGCCATAAATCGCGCGGGCCAGCGCCAAGCGCTGTCGCTGCCCGCCAGAGAGCAGCTTGCCCGCCTGCCCAATCGGTGTGTCGTAGCCTGCGGGCAGACGAAGGATCATGTCGTGAATGTCGGCACGTTTTGCGGCATCCAGAATCGCTTCCGAGTCAGTCGTGCCAAAGCGGCAGATGTTTTCGGCAACAGTGCCGTCGAAGAGTTCAATATCCTGGGGCAGATAACCAATGTGCGGCCCCAGTGCTTCGCGCGACCAGTCACGAATATCCACGCCATCGAGCAGCACCTTGCCCGATGTGGTTGGCCAGATCCCGATCAGGCAGCGTGCCAGCGTGGATTTACCTGCGCCCGAAGGACCGACAATGCCAATGGTTTCGCCCGGTTCGAAGCGCGCACTGATGTTGTCGAGAATCGTTTTTTCGCGCTGCGGTGAAAAAGCACTGAGCTGGTGCAGGACGATCTGGCCGTAGACCCGGTCCGCCTCATGCAGGCGACCACGATCCGGATACTTGTCCAGCAGTGTGCCGATATCGCGATACGACTGGCGTGCCTGGGCGAATTCTTTCCAGGTGGCAACCAGAATGCCGATGGGGCGCAGTGCATTGCCCATCAATACGTTCGAGGCGATCATTCCACCCAAACTGAGTTCTCCGCGTATCGCCAGCCAGGCGCCCAGCGCGAGCACGATCGATTGTTGGGTGTATTGCAGAAATTTCGAGAAGGCGGCCGTTTGCCCGGCACGCTCTTGCGCGAGCCAGTGCGCATGGGAATGGGCCCGATACAGCATCAGCCAGCGGCGCTTGAGGCTGCCCAGCATGCCCATTGCCTCGACCGCTTCCGTGTTGCGCAATTTGCCCGCGAGGTAGGTGTTGGTTTCGGTCTCTGCAGCCACCGCTTTTTCCAGCCGCTTGGAAGTCAGCTTGCTACTGACAAAAGCGAAAGTCCCAAGAACCAGCGTAAACCCGATACCAAACCAGCCGAGCAGCGGATGCATCGCGAACAGCACGCCCAGGTACACGGGTGTCCACGGTAGATCAAAGAAGGCGATGATCCCATTCCCGGTCAGGAACTGTCGCAACCGCGTGAGCGCCGAGAAAGCATTGACGTTCTCGCGCGACTGCTCCAGATTCGCTTCGAAACTGGCGAGAAAAATACGTGTATTGAGCTGTTCATCAAAGCGCACCCCCGCGCGCACCAGCAATCGCGACCGTATCCATTCTGCGAAAGCCATCGTCGCCACAAAGATCGTGATGATCAGCGTGAGCATGATGAGCGTGAGATCACTCTGGCTCAGCATCACCCGATCAAAGATCTGCAGCATGTACAGCGTGGGCGATAGTGTGAGCAGATTGGCCACCATGCTGAACACACCGACCCAGAAAAATTCTTTTTTAAAAGCCAGCAGGTTTTTAGTCAGCGACGACGACTTTGCAGGCCGCAGTGGCGGCATTTGCGCCGAACTCATGGCTTGGCTCATGCAGCACCTCCTGCCATTTGGGTGGGCGCCGCTTGCGCTGGGCTGGGCACTGGACGCGGCGCATTGGCCTGCCTGAGCGAGGCAAGCACCTCATCGCGCGGCCCGAAAGCAGCAACCTGACCATCGCGCAAGAGCAAGATCTTGTCCGCCGCGGGTAGCACGCTGGTACGGTGAGTAATCACGATGGTCGTGCACTTGCGTGCCTTTAAAGACATCAGGGTCTGCATCAGCGCCTGCTCGCCGGCTTCGTCGAGACTTGAATTGGGCTCATCGAGCAATACGAAATTGGGGTCGCCATAAATGGCACGCGCGAGGCCCACTCGCTGTCGTTGACCGCCAGAGAGAATCGCGCCTTCCTCACCGATTCGCGTATCAAAACCATGGGGCAGTGCCTGCACCATCGCCGTCAGGCCCACAAGGCTGGTGACGGCGGCCACTTTGTCTAGATCGATATCGCCAAAGCGCGCGATGTTCTCGGCCAGCGTGCCGTCGAAAAGTTCAACGGTCTGGGGCAAATAACCCAGGTGTGGGCCAAGCTCTTCCTTGTTCCAGGCATGCAGATCGGCGCCGTCAAGGCGAACCTTGCCACTGGCCGTTGGCCAGATGCCCATCAACAGTCGCGCGAGCGTGGTCTTGCCGGCGGCCGAGGGGCCAACCACCACCAGTGTCTCGCCCGGCTGCAGAGCAAAGCTGACTCCCTTGATGATCGGCAGGTTGCTGCCCGGCGCGGCGGCCACCACCGCTTCAACCGATAGTCTGCCCAGCGGTGCCGGCAGAGACATGTGCTCCTGCTCCGGTGGCAAGATGCCCAGAAAATGGTCCAGTCGATGATAGGCGTCGCGCGCATTGATAACGAGCCGCCATTGCGCGATCAACTGCACCAGTGGGGATAACACCCGCCCGCCCAGAGTTGAGGCGACGATCATCATGCCCCCACCCCCCAGCAGCATGCCTTTGATCGTCAGCCAGCACGACAGGCCAAGGATCAGTGAGCCCTGCATGGTCTGGATGAATTTCGACGTCGAAGAGTTCGCGCCTGCGGTATCTGAGGCGACTGCCTGCAGGGTCAGAAATTTGCGTTGCCGTGCGATCCATCGCTCGTAGATGCTGGTCTTCATGCCCATGGCAGAAATCACCTGCGCATTACGCAGAACGCCGCTGGCATAGTTTTGGGCGCCGATCGCTGCCTGGTTCGCCTCCGTGAGTACCGGCATGGTTTTCCGTTCGGTGCTCACACCGATCAGTGCTTGCACCACCGCGCCCAGCAGTGCCACCAGTCCGAGCCAGGGACTGATGATCGTCACCAGCAGCAAAAAGAGCACCGAGGCTGGCGCATCCATCGCGGCCGTCACTGCGGGAGAGGCAATGAATTCTCGCAGGGTACGCAGATCGTTGAACGACTGAAGCGTCGATCCACCATGACGCAAGCTGGCCTGGAAAGTCGCATCATGCAGTCGCTCGCGCAGCGCGGCATCGATGCGCCATCCCGCCTGCTGCAACAGGCGGCCGCGCAGCAACTCGATGACTTCCATCACGATGTAAATACCGACCAGGCAGATTAGCAGCGAGATCAGGGTTGTTTCGCTGCGGCTGTTCACGACGCGGTCATACACTTCCAGCATGAACAGGGTAGGCGCCAGAACCAGAATGCTGGTGACCAAGCTAAAGCCGAGTGCTTTGCGATACACCGGCATTTGCGACAGTATCGTCATAGACAGTAACGAACGCTGTGGCTGTCCGGGTAGATTGTTGGGGCGTGTCGTCATGCGGCGTCTCCGAGCTCAATCTCATTACGTGTATTGCTGCCGTCAAGCAGGACTATGTATTCGGGCAAGATCGCTTGCGTTTCTCTGCCCGCCTCGGTGATCTTGCGGCGGTTACCCTGACTGCCCTGGTGACCCAGATCACTATGGTTATCGGTGACATCCAGTGGCTGGTCGGACTCTTGGGCGAACACGAACCCCAGGCGGTACAGGCCGGCCTGGTTCGACAGGACGATCTCGCGTAGTTTTTCTTGTCGGAAGCGTTGCTCATCTGCGGGACTGATGCTCAGCTTGAAACGGATCCGGCCATCGAGCGTGTACATGGATATGATCCCATCACGAATGCTGAGCGTGTGGCGGTCAAAATACACCGGCGATGTCGGCGCAAACCGCAGCTGCGGCAGGGGCCGCTCGGGCTGGCGGTTGACGCTGAACGGACTATTCGGATTCTGAAAAATAATGCGGCAAGTGCGCGAGACCGAATAAATGGCATTGCAAACCATCTGCGAGCCCAGTTGCGGAAAGCGCTCGCGCAGGTTGCGGTAGACAATGTGATGCAATGCCACGCGATTCCAGCAGCGCGTCTCTTGCACGACCGGTGCGATCGCATTGCAGACTTCGGCAAAGGCAGTCTGCAATTGCCTCAGTTGGGCGGAAAGCTCTGGCGAGGTTTCCAGCGTAATGAACAAAGGGCCGGTCATAGATGTGCGGATCTCTTGCAGAGGGGTTTATTGGCTCTTCGTAAAGCAGGCAGCGATTCGACCCAAACCATCGCTGTCGAGCACCCCGGCTGCGGCATGCAACCGTAGATAGGCCAGCAGATAACCATGCCGGGCCTCGGACAGATCGCGTCGTGTTGTGTAGAGCTGCTGCAGCGCTGTCAGGACATCCAGATTGACACGCTGCCCGCCGGCGACGCTCTTGCGAGTGGCCTCGACGGCTTCTGCCGCCGAGCGCTCGGCTTGTTCCATCGCATTGATACGCAGTCGCGTGCTCCTGACCAGTTGGAATTGTTTTCTAAGCTCGACCAGTACTTTTTGCATGCTCGCATCCAATTCAGCCTGACTACTTGCCAGTCGCGCCGCCGCTTGACGGGTTTGAGCATCAACGCCGCCGCCGCTGTACAAGGGAAAGGACATTTGCACACCCACCGAGTTGACCGTGGATTGCTGGTTGAAGGTAAACAGTGAATCGGCGTTGTTACGGCTATGCGAAGCCACCAAATCAACACGTGGATAGTGGCCGGCGCGGTTGCGCTCGACTTCGGTACGCGAATACTCGACAGAGTGCGACTGCGCGCGCACCTCAGGATTGCGTTCTCGCGCGAGTTGCTCCCATTCGGCGATCGTGGCTGGTGTCAGCGCGAGCTCTGGAACCCTGCCCGCGAGCCGCTCGAGGGCCCCTGGATTGACGCCGATAATCGCCGAGAGCTCATTGCGTTTGTTGTTCACATTGTTCTCTGCCTCGACCACCTGCGCCTGTGCCAATTCGTAGCGAGCCCGGGTTTCGAGTACATCGGTACGCGTACCCGCACCCTTGTCGAACAGCCGCTGATTTGCCTGCTGGTTTTCGTAGTAGGCGTCTCGCTGCGCAGCTGCTAATCGCAGCTGATCTTCGGCCAGCAGAGATTCCAGATAAGCGACGGTCAGGCGCGCAATCAGGTCTTGCGCATTGGAGGCGAATTTGGCCTCGCTGTAGTTCGCCTGCCTTTGCCCGCCCTGGTACCGCTGCCACGCCTCCATGTTGAACAGCGGTTGCCGCACTGACAGGGTAGCCACCTTACTGTCGTACTGAGGCGAGTCGAATTGTCGTCCGCCGTTCTGAGAAATGATGGTGCGGTCTGCGTCATTCTTGCTGTAGTTGTACGACGCACCGACATTGGGCAAGAGGCTGGCGCGGCCAATGGCCTCGTACTCGGCACCGGCCAGCCTGTCGTAGCGAGCGCCCTGAAATTTTGGATCATTCGCCAGCGCGGTCTGATAAGACTCCATCAGGCTCAGCGCCTGGGCCGGCGCGCACAACCAGGACGCGGCCAGCGCTGCAGTGATCGCAGCTAGGGGGCGCAGCCGAGTGGTCAGGGGCGACAAGACTCGGCGGGCTGGGAAGGTTGGCTGCGGGGAAGGCTGGCGGCGTAAATTAGGCGTCATAGCGGCATGAATAGTCGATGATTGGGTTAGGGTTCCGGGAGGGTCCGTTATGTCAAATCGCAATAAAAAGTTAGTAAGAAGTAAATCGCATATATGAATTTTTCGAGGTGGACGAGCCAAACCCATATATGAACTTTTGATAGTCTAAGCCATGATGCCCCCAGACAATGTGATTTCCAGCACAATTTCCGCAAAGAACGGGCATTGTGGGCGCCGGCGCCGAGAAATATTTGCCGAAATCTCCCGCGATCGCTGACAAAAACGTACCAACAGCATATATTCCATGGATTCCTGCACAGGAACATTTTGGGAACGATGGCGCTGCCTGCGCGGATAGCGAGCCACCCAGGCAACGCATGGGCTGCCCGCGTCTGTGCCACCATTCCGGTGCATGGCAGCGCGGCAGGTCACCCCGCCTCGGAGAACCATGGTACTGAGCTTCAAAGTCCGGATTTCATCGCATCCTTTGCCGCCGCCCCGAGCACAAGCAGAACGGGTCAGTGTCGAGGTTTTGTCGCGGGTGCCGTTGCTGGCGGGTCTCCCCCTTGAGACGATGGTCCGGCTGACGGATGCGGTGAAGCCCGTGCGCTACAGCAAACGCGATTTCGTTATCCACAAAGGTGACACTGACACCGATCTGTTATTTCTTTTGGAAGGTCGTTTGCTGGTCGTGGACATTTCCCCCGAGGGCAGACAAACCGGCCTGAATTTCATTTCCCCGGGTGATTTTTTTGGCGAGTTGGCCTCGATTGATGGCCTGCCCCGGTCAGCCACCGTGGTGGCCGCCGCGCCCTCGCTCGTGGGCGTGTTGCCCAAACAGGCGGCACGCCTACTGATTTTCGGTAATCCCACTGTGGCAGAGCGAATGCTAGAGCATGTCGCACTGAAATTGCGTGCAGCGACAGAATATCGGGTCTTGCTGGGCATTCCGAATGCGTTTTGTCGCGTGTACAGTTTGCTTCATATGTTGGCTAAGCCAGACCCGGGCAAGTTGATCACCATTGAAAACATGCCAACCCATGAACAGGTCGGCTTGATGACCAACACCAGTCGCGAGACCGTGACCCGCGCACTGCATGTGCTGTATGAGCAGTGCATTCTCGAGAAAGATGGCCGGCGCGCGATCGTGCGCAAGCCGGACGATCTGATCCAACTCATGCGCGAGCACCAGTAACGCACGCCGTGCGCGAGATCCAACGTTAACGTGCGCTCGGCGGGACGTTTCATTCACGCTCTGCGCAGCAGACTAATCGCTGCTGTGCCTGCAGTGCTGATTGCATGGGCTTATGTAGTGAGTCCCGATCTGCAATACAGCAGCCTGGATCGCTACTTTTACGACGCCATTCTCAGTATCTCGCCACCCCTCGCGCAAGAAGCGAGAATCGTGATCGTCGATATCGATGAGCGCAGCCTGGCCAGTGAAGGTCCCTGGCCTTGGCCGCGCGCCACGGTAGCGCGACTGGTCAATGAATTGACCGGGCGGCAGGACGTGGCGGTGCTCGGCCTTGACATTGTTTTCCCCGAAAGTCGTGCAGGGGATTCGACGCTGCGCGCAGCCCTAGATCATCCTAAAGTCGTGATGAGCCAGATACTCGACTTTGCACCAGTGTCAGATAACCGCGTGGGCCGCTTGGTCAGTAGCATCAGCATGGCAGCGTCGCAGACCCCACCTGCCGCAAGTGGCTACATCGCCAATGACCCCGGCGTGATACCGCCGCAGGCAAGCATTGGTCACATCAGCCCGCTGATTGATGAAGACGGACAGGTTCGACGACTCTATCCGGTGGCCTGCGCTCACCAGACGTGCAGCAGCTCGCTTGCTTTGCGCATGTACCTGCAGCTGATGGCTGTCGAATCACGTTTGTCTCGGGCCGAGTACACGGCGAATGCCAGATACCTTCGCATCGAAGCAGCCTCTGAGGGCGCGCTGCAATTGCCGCTCGATCGTCATCGCGCGTGGTTGGTGCCCTACCGCGTTGCGCCAGGTGGCTTCCCCGTCTTTTCAGCGTCGGAGATTTTGCAGACCGATCGCGTGCTGCCGGACCTGCAAAATACCATTGTGCTGATCGGCAGTTCCGCACTGGGTATCGGCGACAAAGTGGCCACGCCACTCTCTGCTGTGGCTCCAGGTGTCGAAGTACACGCCCAGCTGCTGTCGGCCCTGCTTGATGAGCGTTTCATTGAGCCCGTTGCAGCAACTTCAGCGATTTTTCTTGTCTTGGCCGCGGCGATCGTCCTGTCGTGGTTGGTGTGGCCAAGAAGTGAACGCTACGGGCTGATCTCATGGTCGATCACAGCGCTGATTTTGCTGGCGGGCGGATTGGCTTGGATGCTGCGGCATCAAGGACTGTGGCTACCCCTGCCCGCGTTGCCAATGATGGTGATTGCCATAGCAGCGTTCAATCTGTTAATTGAAAACTTCGCGCTGAGCGCGCGCATGCGGCGTGTTGCTACGCGTATTGGACAGTTCCTGCCGTCGATGCTCGTAGAGCGACTACAGCAAGCATCCGTACTGAGGCCCGAAACAAAATTGCGCACGATGACCGTGCTGATCGTCGATATACGTGGTTTCACTGCCGCGTCAGAGGGAAAAGCACCCGGGCAAATTGCAGAATTTGCGCAAAAATATTTTGAAATACTCTCGGCTGAAGTGGCGCGCTATCAGGGCACAATCGAACGCTACAGCGGCGATGGATTGGTCGCCCTTTGGGGCGCGCCTGGTGTCGCGAGCGAGACTTCGGACGATGCCCCTTTGCGCGTGCGGCCGGCGGTACAGACGCGCGAAGGAATGGATGTCGCGCATGCTCCCTATGCAGCGCAGGCAGTCAGCGCTGCAATCGCGATGCAGCAGGTCGTTGCGCAAGTCGCCCAGTGGTCTATTGAGCGACAGTACGGTGAGCTGCAGCTGTGCATTGGGCTCAATACAGGGCCGATGTCAGTGGGGGTGTTTGGCGGGCTGTCCCATCTGACCTGGTCGGCGCAAGGACAGGCGTTCAACATCGCCAGCCGTATCGAAAGCCTCACGCGTGAAGTGGGCGAAAGCATTCTCCTGGGGGAGCCTACGGCCCAGCTGATTGATCCCATGCATGTGCGATGGGTCGGCGCCTATGCTGTCAAGGGCGTATCTGAGCCCGTGAGCGTTTATGCCTTGAGGCAAGCGCCTGGCTAGGCGAGATGGCGTGATGGGCGCATCCTCCCTGGGTGCGCGTGACCAATGCGGGTCAAAAAACCGTGGATTTCGGGGAGTTTTTGATCACCCACCGAAATACAATCCATTAAATAATAGTTAAAAACTACGGTCAGAAATTATCAAAAACCAAATATTATCTATTTAATTATTGCCATATTTATTATAAATAACCGAGCTAAATCACCAACATCGGTGATAAATAATGGAAAGTGTAATCTGCATCACAGTAATAAATCGGTTTCAAGAGATAATTGCGATGTGCCCAAAGCGGGTTATTGATGGGTTTTTTAACAAGCAATGGGCGTGTTGCCAATCAGGGTCGGGGCTGCTGGCTGGGATCAGATGCACGGGTCGCGGAAAAACACCACCGAAAACCGCCTTGGCCGGCCATTGTGTCAGACACGAATTCGTTTACAGGATCATTGTTCACCCATGAAAATCATCGTCTCGATCCAGTCAGCTGCCTTAGCGATATTGCTCGCTATCGGCGGGCTGTTGCCCTCGGTATCCGGGGCGGCCGAATCGGTCGGTCGGGTGCTGTTTGCCATTGGCGATGCCAAGCTCGCCGGTGGGAATGCCATCAAAAAGGGGGACACGATCAGTGTTGGCCAGACAGTGACCACGGGCACCAATGGTCATGTGCACATCCGATTCGTCGACGAAGCCTTTGTTAGTGTGCGCCCCAACTCCAGCCTGACGGTTGAGCAGTATGCGTACGACGCGAAAGACCCCGCCAACAACAAAGTGCGGTTCAACCTCACGCAAGGAGTGGCTCGTCTGATCACCGGCAAAGCCGGTCAGGCTGCCAAGGAAAACTTCCGGCTTAACACGCCGGTCGCCGCGATCGGCATCCGTGGTACTGATTTTCTGGTGCAGGCAAAAAGTGCTCTGACGCGCGTGGCGGTTCAGCAGGGCGCCATCGTGATTTCGCCCTTTTCCGAGAGCTGCGCGCGGGCGGCGCTGGGCTCTTGCGGTGATACCAACGCGCGCGAACTGGTGGGGTCGCTCAGTGGCATTTATCTCGAGGTCAAGGGCACCAGCGCGCCCACGCTCGTCACTCCGCCGAATGGCCGCCTGCCGTTTGAATTGCCGCGTCCCGAAGAACCCAAAGTCAATGTCGGTGGCGACACCGCAAAAACGGCCGGACTGCCCGAGGGCATGAGCGGCAGCACGAATCTGATGTGGGGCCGCTGGTCTGGGCGCGCCACCGCGCCGGCAGGCTATGAAACCGTGGGTCACAACGATGCGCTCGTTCTGTTTAGAACCATAGAGACAGGGAGTTTGCCTACCACGGGCTTTGTTCTATTCCAGCTGCAGGAAAGTGAGGCCTACGGCCGTCACAACAGTGGTGTCTATGAGCCTGCCAGCGTCTCGGCTGGCAGCTTCTCGGTCAATTTCGACAAAATGAAATACGCCACCAACTTCGTATGGGAGTTCGACGGCAGAGATTATTTCATGCACAGCAAAGGCAGCATTAAGGACAATGGGCGCATGGCAGCAGACCGTAGCGAGTCTAATGTCGCGCTGTCAGGCGCCCTTAACAGCAATGGCCAAGAAGCTGCCTACATTTACTTCAAGAACATCAACAACGACCTGAAGGCCTACGGGATCCTGCGCTGGGAACGCTAACGAATCAGTCAGTAATGCAGCAACCAGCGGTCGAACCCGGAAATCCATGTGCGCCGCTGAGCATGATCATCTCACAGCGAAACCGTTTGGGACTTGCAGCGGCGGCATTGGCTTTGGCAGCCATGTCACTCATGCCATTGAAGGCGCGCTGTCAGACTGCAAGGCCCAGCTCCGAGCAGACGCCCGCCTCAGCGAAGACCCCAGGCCTCGTCGAACCCATCAATGCACTGCGGGCCAAGGCGCAAGCGCTCATTGATGCAGGTAAGCCAGCGCAAGCGCTTGAGCTGGTTGCTGCGCAAGAGGCGGAGCACGACAACGATCCTGAATATGACTATTTGTTAGGAACCATTGCACTCGCCGCAGGCGAGAACGCGACAGCGGTCAATGCGCTCGAACGAGCGGTACTGGTGCAACCCAGCTTCGCAGGTGCCTGGCTGGATCTGGCAATCGCCCACTTCAGACTTGGCGAGATCGAAGTGGCCGACGGCATACTCAAGCACATCGAAGAAAACTTCAACCCACCCCAGCAACTGCGAGCCGAGATCGCCGAGGTTCGGCAGAAAGCAGCGCGTTCCAGAATAACCAAGGGGTGGCAGACAGAGTTTGGCGCTTTCAGCGGTAGCACCAACAACGCCAATTTCGGGCTCGCCGTATCCTCTCTGCAGCTCAATCTTGCGGGGACGACGGTGTCATTGATGCTCGATCCAAGCTACCGCCCGCGCTCTGATGTGTTTAATGAATTTCGCGGCACCGCCAACCGACGTTTTGATCACGACCGCAACGCCTACAGCCAGGTCTACGCATCGCTGCGTCATCGTGACTATGGCGATGCAACCGATCAGAATCAGCGCGATGCGATTGGTAGCGTTACCCGGTATGAACCGGCGCCATGGCTGGGCTCCGAGGGCGCGACCCTGCTCGCCAGTGTTTCGGGGCGCAACCTGGTCTATCCCGAGAGAGATGTCAGCATCGTCCAGCTGACCGGTGGGCTGCGCTTACCCGTCCGGTCCTGCCAGGTCACCACCCGTATCGATTACGAACAACGATTTTTTTCGAGCGAAAGTACGCATGACGCCAAAATCCCTTGGCTGGGCATCAGCGGCGAATGCGCAAAAGGAAGCGTTCAATACGGGGGGCAGCAGCGTATCGGCTTTGACTCGCCGACAAACCAACGTCCCGGCGGCAACACCTTCCGATCCGAAACCATTGGCTTCGGTCGCTGGCAGGTAATGCCCAGTCTCCAGGTCGGCGCCGCGGCCTTCTATGCCTACGCGCGCGACGTGGAAGGCTACAACCCCTTGCTGGCCAATGGAGATAGGCGCTGGGTCCATCGTTTTGGTCAGAAACTCGACGCTGTGTGGGTACCCGGGGAAAATCCACGCAATCCATGGGCAATCGTTATCGAATTTGAAAATATTCGCGATCGCTCGAATATTGGATTATCAACTTTGCAAATAAATCAATTCCAGGTCGGACTGGTTTATAGGTATTTCTGAAAATGTGATGCCCTTCACAAACGTATTGCCGAAAAGCATCTAAACTTGCCATTAATGCGAGATAATGCGGCCTGAAAATCTTGGGATATCCCTCATCGAATGGGCTAGTCAAAACAGTTGCAGCAAGTTTTATATATAGAAATACAACTCGGGACATTGAAATGTCGGTTCACAGCAACGTGATTCTGAAGCCAAGCAACCCAGTGTGCATTTTCATGCGCACTACAAGTTGCGCCCTATTCGGGCGTGATTTGGGTGCGCTTGCCCCCCGAAATACCCCCAAAACTCATAAGGATTTCCCTGCTTTTGCCTTGATCCAAGCCGCTTTCCCCAAGGCGGCTTCGACCAACGCAATGT
>SYFN01000272.1 GCA_005800405.1 Burkholderiales bacterium | reverse complement strand
TTTTTAAGCTTGGGCAAATCGTCCGCTTCATAAATCTTTGCCTTGCCGGTGCCACTTTGGATGCGGAAGCGCACAAATCCTTGCGCCTGCATTTGCTCGAAAAGGTCGCCGTGCTCGCCTTTTCGGTTGGCGATTACCGGTGCCAGAATCATCAGTTTGGTGTCGTCAGGCATCGCCAATACAGAGTCCACCATCTGTGACACCGATTGCGCTGCCAGCGGATTTTCAGGATGGTCAGGACAGTGCGGCGTTCCCACGCGTGCATAAAGCAAGCGCAGGTAATCATGAATTTCCGTGACGGTGCCGACGGTGGAGCGCGGATTATGCGACGTGGCTTTCTGTTCTATCGATATTGCCGGGGACAGACCTTCGATCATATCCACATCGGGTTTTTCCATCAGTTGAAGAAATTGACGTGCATAGGCCGATAATGATTCGACATAGCGCCGCTGACCCTCCGCGTACAGCGTATCGAAGGCCAGCGATGATTTTCCTGAGCCCGAGAGTCCGGTAATGACGATCAGCTTGTTGCGTGGCAGATCGAGACTGATGTTTTTCAGGTTGTGGGTGCGTGCACCCCGGATGCGGATTTCTTCCATGCGCTGGTTTGGCCTTGATGGCAACGGTTTGGTGCTTTTTTGTAAAAACCGCAGCTCATTGAGCGCGGATCAACCTGTTACTATAACGGGTTTTCGTAACCTGCTGATGGCTGCGGTCAGTGCCGTGCCTGTGTGGCTTTTCTTATGTCTTCAACGACAGTCCCTGATGACACCCGGATGACCGCTCTCGAGGTACGTGCCAGCGTATCGCTTGCATCGGTTTTCGGTTTGCGCATGCTGGGGCTGTTTCTCATTCTTCCTGTTTTCGCGGTTCATGCCAAATCACTCGCGGGTGGCGAAAGCGCGTTGTTGGTCGGCCTGGCGATGGGCATGTATGGCCTTACGCAGGCGATAGGACAAATTCCTTTCGGCATCGCCTCGGATCGTTACGGTCGAAAGCGCATCATCCTGATTGGCTTGTTATTGTTTATTCTCGGGTCTCTGATCGCGGCTGTGGATGAAAGCATTTATTGGGTGATCGTCGGCCGCGCAGTGCAGGGAGCTGGTGCGGTATCTGCTGCCGTCACTGCTCTGATTGCTGATTCGACTCGGGATGAGCACCGAACGAAAACTATGGCGTTGATAGGCGCATCGATTGGCTTCACATACGCGGCATCGCTGGTCCTTGCGCCGTTGCTTTACGCGTCGGTTGGCATGCGTGGCATGTTCCTTCTGGTGGCGCTGCTGGCGTTGTTCGCGATTGGGTTAGTGATTTTTGTGGCGCCGCAAGCACCCCCGCGTTCACCGGAAACAGTGTCATTCAAGACGGTGGTACTTGATCCCGAACTTATGCGCATGAATTTTGGTGTCTTTTCACTTCATGCGATACAGATGTCAATGTTTGTCGTTTTACCTAATGTGCTGATCAGCACGGGTGGCGTTCCCATCGATCAGCACTGGAAAATTTATTTGCCCGTAGTGCTGGCATCTTTCATCCTGATGCTTCCGCCGATTTTTCTTGGCGAAAAGCGGGGTCGTATGAAACAGGTTTTTGTTTCGGCGATAGGGTTGCTTTTACTTGTCGAGATAGGTCTGCGTGCCGCCGTTGCACAATCAGCGTTGTCATTTGAATTGGCGGTGATGTTACTGCTCGCTTTTTTTATTGCTTTCAACATCCTGGAAGCCAGCCAACCCTCGCTGGTCTCTCGGATGGCGCCTGCTGGTGCTCGCGGCGCGGCGCTAGGGGTCTACAACACGATGCAGGCGGTGGGCTTGTTTGCCGGTGGCGCAGGCGGCGGTTTTCTTGCCCAGTATTTCGGCGGTCCTGCCGTGTTCACAGCGGGCTGTTTGCTGATTGTCGGCTGGCTTATAATCGCAGCTTCAATGAAAAATTTACCTCGTCGCGTTCGACGCGAGGTTGTTCCCACCTGAGTTTCCCAATCTGTTCTGCGTTTTTTTGACAGGAGAAGTCTATGGCATCGGTCAATAAAGTTATTATCGTCGGCAATCTGGGGCGCGATCCCGAAACGAGGTACATGCCCAGCGGTGACGCGATGACTAACATAGCTGTGGCGACGACGGACAAATGGAAAGACAAGGCCACCGGCGAACAAAAAGAAGCGACCGAATGGCACCGTATTGCCTTCTTTGGCAAGCTTGCCGAAATAGCGGGTCAGTACCTGAAAAAAGGCTCACAGGTCTATATCGAAGGCAAGCTACGTACTCGCAAGTGGACCGACAAGGATGGTGTCGAAAAGTATTCGACAGAAATCATTGCGGATTCCATGCAAATGCTTGGCAGTCGTCAGGGCATGGGGGGTGGCAGCGCCGCGATGGACGATAACGGTTTTGGTGGCAGCGGGGCAGGTTCGCGCAGCGTCTCATCAGCCTCTCGCGCACCGGCAAAACAAGCCCCCAATCTGTCTGACATGGATGACGATATTCCATTCTGATACACGACCTGTCATGATCGTCGCGTTCGTATGTGGCAGCGCTATTGAGGGGTCAGTCCTCTCGCAAGTCTGAGATCGGCATGGCCCGTTTGCCTCGTCTTGTCGTACCCAACCAGTTGCATCATGTGATCGCGCAGGGTCACAACGACCAGTTGATCGCGCGTGATGATGCGGACTATCAGGCATTCCTCAGCTGGTTACGCGAGGCGGCTCGTCAGTCTCGCGTGTCGGTCCACGCCTACGTCGTGCTGCCGAGTCGGTTGCAGTTACTGGCCACGCCGGTTGATGACACTGGTCTGAGCAAGATGATGCAGTCACTCGGCCGGCTCTACGTTCCTTACTTCAACTCGCGCTATGGCCGGACCGGCGGTTTGTGGGAGGGTCGTTTTCGCGCGACCGTGCTCGATCCTGTTGCGTATTTTTTGCCCTGTGCAAGCCTGATCGAGTGTCAACCGGTGATTGCCGGTCTTGTGTCGGATGTGGCCGCGTATCCCTGGTCCAGCCATGCCCATCATGTCGGACATCATAAAGAACCCTGGTTATCGGATCATCCAGCGTACTGGGCTTTGGGCAATACGCCCTTCGAGCGGGAGGCCGCGTATTTGCAAATTAGCAAAGCCCCTGTTGGTAGCGAGATAGGTGAAAAGATCTGGTTGGCCACCCGAAAAGCCTGGGCCTTGGGATCAGAAGAGTTTTGCCGTCGACTGACCAAGCTGACCGCGCGACGCCTGGCTCCTGTTGGCCGCGGTCGCCCGCGCAAGGCTGCCGCTAAGGAGCAAGGCTTGGCTGTCAAGCCGGCGGCGAAAGCCCGATCTACGCAATTCCCGCCTCAAGCACGAGCTACAAGCCCCGAAAAAGTGGATTGATTCGCTGCAACATGAGGCAAATACCGCACTAACATTAATCTGACCCCATTTAAATCGGCACACTTTTAATGCGCGACTTAATTGCTATCCGACCCTAATTAAATTGATTGCTGTTCGTATTGCATTGCACTATCCTTGGCCACCCTTTTCATTGGCTGTGGAGTAATGCGATGCAAGCCCAGGGCTTATACGATCCATCAAACGAACACGACGCCTGCGGCGTTGGCTTCATTGCCCACGTCAAAGGCCAAAAGAGCCATTCGATCGTCGATCAAGGCCTGCTGATCCTGAAAAACCTCGATCACCGCGGTGCCGTGGGTGCCGATCCCTTAATGGGTGATGGTGCAGGGATTCTGATCCAAATACCTGACCAGTATTACCGGGAAGAAATGGCGAAGCAGGGCATCAGCTTGCCGCCCCCCGGTGAATATGGCGTAGGCATGGTTTTTCTTCCCAAAGAAAATGCATCGCGAATTGCCTGTGAGCAGGAAATCGAGCGCGCCGTTCACGCCGAGGGCCAGGTCGTCCTCGGCTGGCGCGAAGTGCCGGTCAATCGCGACATGCCCATGTCACCTACCGTGGCAGAAAAAGAGCCTGTTATCCGCCAGATTT
>SYFN01000271.1 GCA_005800405.1 Burkholderiales bacterium | reverse complement strand
GTATGACTATGACTCCATCAACGAAAACACTTTCGTAGACACCCAGGTCAACGGTGCGTTCCGTCGTCTGACGATTCACTCCAACCGTAACGGCTATGTGTATGCCAACGATCGCAAGACGGGTGAGCCAGTATGGTGCACACAGTTCGTTGACAAGCTGAACTGGTCGGGTGGTCTGGATGCCAAGTGCAAACCCAAGTCCTACAATCCGAAGGCGGATGTTCAGACCTACATGAAGGGTACAGCTGCGCAGCGCGGTACAGCGACCAAAGGTCGTGGTACGGTTGACGGCGTGCTGGAGCCAGGTCACATGGGTGGCAAGAACTGGCCACCAACGACCTACAGCCCACAGACCAACATGTACTACATCCCCACCATCGAGGGTTGCAACAAAGCGTTCGCTGAAGTCACCACGCCTGGTGAGCACAAGCCACGTCAGTTGTTCCTGGGCGGTGCACCTTACTCGACGTTTGAAGATGCCAGCTGCGGCCGTATTACCGGCTCCATCACAGGTATCGACGTTCGTACCGGTCAGGTGGCCAAGAAAGTCCGCACAGAGCACCCACAGCTGGGTGGTCTGATGACGACGGCAGGCGGTCTGGTGTTCTCGGGTCACGCTGAAGGCGCTGTGGTTGCCTATGACGCGGCTTCCCTGGAAGAGTTGTGGCGCTTCGAAACCGGCTCGGCAATCAACGCCCCACCGATGAGCTTCCTGTCGGATGGTAAGCAGTACGTTGCTATCGAAGTCGGTCTGGGTGGTGCGTGGCCGCAGTGGTTCGTCACTGCAACGCCTGAACTCAAAACTCAGGTGCCAAGCAACATTCTGTATGTATTCGGCCTGGACAAGTAATCTAGGTTGAGAGGTCGGGCTGGTGGAAACACCAGCCCGATTGCTTTAAGTAACTTTATATATCCCACGAAATATAAAGGTAAAGGTAATGAAACGTTTGACCGCAAACTTTAAAGTCGTGACCCTTGCGGCTTTGTCAGCTTGGGCACTCATGGCAATGGCGCCGGCAGCAATGGCTGAAGACGATGATCGCCCCATCAAGGTGCCCCGTGGCGGTGGCAAGGTGACATTCACGCAGTTCTGCACGACCTGCCATATGCCCGATGGACGCGGCGGACAAAATGAGGGTGGTTATGGTGCCGACTTGCGCAAGACACCGCTGGATGTCGATATGGTGGTACACACGATTGCGAACGGACGTGCTGGCAGAGGTATGCCGGCATTCAAGGGCTTGATTGACGAAGAAAACATTCGCCTGGTCGCTGAATTCATCAAGACCGAGGCTCCCAACGGTCTGAAAATGAAATAAAAAGCCGCGACTGCCATCAGTCAGCTGATTCGCCTGCCCTTGATGGCAGGCGAATTTTTTTATTTTTTCTGCGCTTCGGCCAATTGTTCTGGGGTCATTCTTGCTGACAGCTGATTCAGTACTCGATTGAGATCGAGGCGTAAATATTTCTCGTCGTTGGCAATGCCCTCCTGCAGCCAGCGATAGGCTTCGACAAAGTTTTTGTGTGTGCCTGTAGCGAGTTGCATGTAAATCATCTTCATCATACGCTTGCCGTACTTGTTTTTGCGCTGGACGAGTTCTTGGGCGATCTTGCGGGCCTCGCTCAGATCACCGGCTTCCCGGCCTTTGTCGTAAGCGTCGCGACCCTTGATGAACAGCGCCATGCTCTCGTTTTCGAATGCACATTCCTTTTCATCATCGGACATGCATTTGAACGCTTCCTCGTCTTCAGCGCGCGCCGGCAGGTGGCCCACAGCGGCGCTCAGAATCAGACCTGAGACAAAGGCATGCAGAACGGTACGGGTAGGGTTTTTCATCGAAATCTCGTCTTGTTATGTTGTCTGAGGGGGTGGACCATGGGCGGCGTACGTCCGCGCTACCATTATAGGGTTAGTCAGTTGCCTTTCAGATCGGCAGCCAGCTTACCGGCCTTGGCGGAGTCAAAGTAATACACCACCGAGTCGAAGCGGCCGCTGGTACCCATTTCATAGATGCCGACGGCATCAATCCGCACGGAATCGCCACTCTTGCGGTGAGTGAGGTCCCAGGTAAAGACGACCGCAGCTGAGCGGCCACCGACGATCATTTTTTTCACGTCAAAGCGGGCCTTGAAGGTTTTGTATTCCCCATTCGCATAATCCGAAAAATCTTTTTTCCCGGACTGACTGGAAAATGGCGTAGTGCGGTTTACGTTATCAGAAAAATATTTGATCCAGGCAGCCGGATCATTATTCTCCATTGATTGGTTGTATTCCTCCATGGCCTGCCGGATAATGGACTCGACTTGCATTTCCACGGCGCCGGCTGCAAAAGCCGCACTGGAGAAAATGCTGCCGAAAACAAGAATAATGCCCGCGAAACTGCGGCGGATAGTTCGGGTGGCGCTCATCATGAAACCTTTCTCCTTCGTAGAGTTTTGTTTTTGCTGAAAATGCGATGGCCTGACTGGACAATCGGCGTACCGTAAAAGGCATCCGACTTTTAATAAGCCGCAGTATTTTTGTCGGTCTATTATGCTGGCCGTCGGTGGCGTAAAGTACCATTTTTGAAAGCAGTTGCCCATTAAATTTCGTTGAAGCTCGGGCTTTGTCCCAGAGCGAATCTTCGGGATTTATTGATGCAGTGGCATCGTCCCCAAACCCTGGTAAGCAGGGGAGGTGGTGATGGTTTTATTAATTACTAATTAAAAAAATACGTATGCAAAACCCGGTTTGGCTGGAAGTCGCTTTAAATGGTCCCTGGTCGCGCGAGCGGCAACCTGCAATTCCTTTACTCGCCGACGAGATTGTCGAAGACGCTATCGCCTGCGCGGCAGAGGGCGCGTCCATTGTTCATTTTCATCCCTATGACCCTGACACAGGGCGCCAGCGCGACGATTATGAAATCTACGCGCCCATCATTGAGCGCATCCGCGCCAAAGCCGATGTCATTTGCTACGGCACCTTGCCCTTCGCAGGCGATGTCGACGCCAAGGATGCACTGACTCCCGAAAAACGCTACAGCGCAGTGGAGAAGCTGGCCAGTGCGGGATTGATCGAATGGTCGGTAGTCGACCCCGGCTCGACCAACATCAGTACGCGAAAAGACGTCGCCAGTGGCAAACAGGGTTTTGTTTATGCCAACCCCGAAAGTCACATACGGCATGGTCTGGATCTCTGCCACCGTCACAAGCTGACCCCGTCTTATGCGATCTACGAGCCGGGCTTCATGCGTTTGGGCGCGGCCTTGCGTCGCACGGTGACTGGCATGTCCCCACCCGTTTACCGGCTGATGTTTTCGGACAATTTTACTTTTGGTTTTCCGCCCGAAGAATGGGCGGTGGAAGCCTACGTTCGCTTGCTCGGTATCGAGGAGCCAGACGCGCAGTGGATGGTCGCGGGACTGGGCGTGCAGATCGATCCTCTGGTTGATTTTGCAGTAACCCACGGTGGACATATTCGTGTGGGCTTGGAGGATGCGCCGCTCGGTCATGCGGTTTCGAACGTGGAACAGGTGCGTGCCGCAAGAGCGCGTATCGAGCGCAACGGCGGTACACCCGCCACTACTGCGCAAGTGCGCGAACGCTTGAATGCCTGATTCTCATGATGCCTTAATTTCGCAACGGACTTGGTTATGAAACAGTTACGCCGGAATCTGCTGCTGCTTACAATGGTGGCGACCGCGGTGATGGTAATGGCGACTGCGAGCAACGCCCTCTCCGAGAGCGAATCCGACGGCTGTTTCTGGAATTCGGCCACCAAACAATGCACACCCGATGAGCAGATATTCCTGCAGCCCGTCGCCGAACTGAGTCCCACGGACACCCTGCTGTATGAGGAAGGCTTGCGGCAGTTCAGAGCATCGTGGAGCATCTTTCCGCTGATTGACGGCGAGTGGGGATTAGGCCCGACTTTCCATGCCAGTGCGTGCACTGGATGCCACGTCAACGGGGGTCGAGGCAAGACGGTGGACGATGCCAGCAAGACCAGTTTTCAGCAGCTCGTTAGATTGTCACTGCCCAGTGCCGAAGCCTCGGGTGAGCCCGTGCCTCACCCGGGCTATGGTAATCAACTGCAGGTATTTGGCATTTACGGTGAGTCCTTGTCGAATCCCGTGATTGGCGAGGCGGATCTTCGTATCGATTGGGAGCTGCAAAAGACGACTCTGGCAGACGGTACCGAGGTTGAGCTGCGCCGTCCGCAAAACCGGATCACCAAGCTGGCCTTTGGTCCCCTTGGCGAGAAAACCCTGACTTCATTGCGCAACACGCCCGTCGTGTATGGGATGGGTTATCTCGATGCAGTTCCTGAAGCCGATATTCTGGCACTCGCGGCCGCGCAAAAATCATTGGGCCTGAATGGTCGTCCGAATTATGTAAAAGATGACGCAACAGGCAAGCAGGTGCTGGGGCGCTTTGGCTGGAAGGCGAATCAACCCACGCTTAAGCAGCAGGTCGCAGCTGCGCATATGGGCGACATGGGGATTACGTCCACCTTGTACCACGAGCAGAATTGCCCCAAGGTGCAAGTGCAGTGTCAGAATGCGCACACCACCGGCAAGCATGAACTGACTGATCAGGCGTGGAACGCAGTGACCTTCTTTCTGGCCGGTGTGGAAGCGCCCAAGCGTCCCAAGCCTGACAGCGACAAATATATTCAGGGCGAGAAGTTATTCCGCAGTGCAGGCTGTACGGGATGCCATGTACCTGAACTGAAAACTGGCAAATTCCCGATGCTCAAGGCCATCGAGGACAAGCAGTTTTCTCCGTACACCGATTTGCTGTTGCACGATATGGGGGCAGATCTGGCAGACAACCGGCCTGACTTCAAGGCGGGTGGTCGCGACTGGCGCACGGCGCCTTTATGGGGCGTGGGCTTGTCGCGACGAGTTAATGGCAGCATGGACCTGCTGCATGATGGCCGTGCGCGCAGCGTGCTCGAAGCCATCTTGTGGCACGGTGGCGAAGCAAAAAAAGCGCGGGATCAGTTCGCTACTATGAAAAAGGAAGAGCGCGAGGCACTCATCAGCTTCGTGCATGCACTCTGAGTGGTGAAAGACACAGGCGCGCATTCAAGCGCGTCGGTCCTTTCAAGCAGTAACTTTTTACTGCGTTGCTTCCAAAGCGGGTGTTTCTTCAGACGGCTTTGCCTGCAACGGCGGTATTTCCACTCTTGAGCGTACGTAGGATTTGGTTTGTAGCGAGCTGGCCGTTCTTCTGCCGAGTTCCGTCAAAACGAACACGCCCGCCAGCGGGCGCACGTAGCCCGTTCTGATCAGATTGTCGATTTGTTTCTGGCGCTTGCTGAATTCAGTAATCGCCGATTCGGTCTCGATCATGTGAACGATGAGCTCAATATCTTCGATCGATAGCACATGCATGGCTGTCTCCGTTGTGTCGTGAACCGCTAGGCCCATCGGCTGCCTGCGTGGGCAGCCGGTATCCCTTTGATTTATTGGAATAACCGTGATTATAGACCTCAAAATTTACAGCGCGCCGAAGAAAATAATAATGTCAATTATTTAATAATCTCGTCATTTGGTGTTATTCGATTCACATACGGGTAATTTTTTGATAATGAACGATATGACGGTCCCAAACCGGGTATTCGTAAATATCGAAGCGATGACGGCGCCGAATTTTTTATACTGCGTCATCCGACTTGATGCACAGGCATCAAGTCGCAAATCACTGGAGGCGAAATGAAACCTGGCAGCGTCAAGCGCATTGGCATGGTCCAGCGCAAAAAAAGCATGACCCGTGAACAATTCGAGACGCACTGGCTCACCGTGCATGCCGAGCTCTGCAAGAAATTGCCTGGCATGCAGCGTTACTCGGTTAATTTGGTGGATGCTGGAGATATTGAAAAATTCGGTTTCGATGGTTTTTCCGAATTATGGTTCGAGTCAAAAGAGGCACTGGATGCCGCTTTGCAGAGCACGGAGGGCAAAACGCTGCTCGCCGATCTGCCCAATTTTGTCGAGCACATTCAGCCGATTCTGGTTGAGGAATATCCGGTGCTGTAAAGCTTTTTGCCTGCAGGGATAGGCGCCGAAGGTGGCAACCAAGCGGCTCTGACAAAAAGCCGCTCGCGTTGTTGTACCGCCTTGTCGTACCACCGTACTGTCTGCGGCGGCGCGCCTAGCCAGTGTCTTTGCTTTAACAAAGGGTATCAGGGCTACTGCCCGACTTTCCCGCACGGTTCGCAATCAAACCTGGCTGCCGACTCAGGCTTGCCAGACGCCAAAGCCGGCTTCGCGCAGGCGTATGCCCAGATCCACTTCCATGTAGCGCGCGTCTTCATAAGGCATGGGGTTGTGCGCTTCATAGAGCTCGGGCAGAAGGTGCAGTCCGTAGATCTGCACGAATTTGTTGGCCTGTATACCGGCCTTGTGCCTGTCAAAGCGCACATCCGGATCCAACCCGGTCATACCCACATACACGCAGGGCTTGCCGACTTGGTAGTCCGGATTGGCTTTTTTGAATTTTCCTTCGTAGAGCACATCCATCGATAGCTCGATCACGTAGACGTAATGCTTCGCCGCGATAGCCATTCTGAACCTATCTCGTTAGGCCGATGGCGGCGTTACACCTCCTCGTCGTACAAACTGTACTGTCTTCGTCGGTGCGCCTTGCCATCGACCTAACGAGATAGGTTCTTAGTCCCACGCGTACATCACATTGATGCGCGCGACATATTTCGACACAACGCCAAAGACTCGGCAGCCCTCATGCAGAACACTCTGTGGACCAAAGCCGTGACGGAAGAAAAGTGCCGAGCCTTTGCGTGGCGTCACATCGACCCAACCGCGATCCGGACGATAGAGACGCGTGCTGCCACCTTCAACGCCATCCTCAGGCCCGTTCAGATACAGCAGCATCGACATGCAAGAGCGTAGTCCCGGCCATTCGACCATGTGCCGACGGTCGGGGCTCAGACCGTAACCCGGCCAGTCACCATCGGTGTGCATATTGAACACGTCATTGGCATCGTAGCGGTACATGTTGATCCGTCGGCTGAGCGCCGGGTAGAGCGTGCTACCGTCGATGGAGGCGGGTAGCAGATGGCTGATGCGTTCAAACACAGGTCCCAGCAGGGATTCTTCGGCAAGCCAATGTACCGCTTTGTTCATGCGCATGCCCGGCGGCGTGGAGATGCCGGGGGCTTCATCACGATAGCCAAAAATCTCGCTGGCTTCGACAATGTTATCTGCCTCGGCGGGGGTAATAACGTCATCGATCATAAACGCGAGTAGTCCGCCCAAGTCGATATCGGTGCGCTGCGGTGAGAGCGAGTGTGCCTGCGAGAGGATCAATGGTGCTGCGGGTGTCTCGAAGGCGAAGATGGGCGTCAATGGAATGACTCCACCCATCGGCAGCGAGCCCGGCATGTGAGCTGCCTCGAAATGTGCTGGCCAGACCTTGGCTTCAACGACGGATGTATCCGACTGCATGTCAATTCCCTGTTCTTAATTGAATTACCACTGACCTATATTGGGCATGGACACCCAAGGCTCGGCAGGCGCAAGCGCAGCGCCGCTCTGCAGGAGCTCGATGGAGATATTGTCTGGCGAGCGAGCGAACGCCATGCGACCATCTCGCGGCGGCCGCAGGATGCTCACGCCATGCGCTTGCAGTCGCTCGCAGGCGGCGTAGATATCGGCCACTGCATAGGCGAGGTGGCCAAAGTTGCGGCTGCCGCCCAAATCTTCGGGATCCCAGTTGTAGGTGAGTTCGACCTGTGCCTCATGGTCGCCCGGGGCGGCCAGATAGATCAACGTAAAACGACCGGCGGGGACATCAAACTGGCGCACCAGCTCCAGTCCGAGCGCATCGCAATAAAAATGCAGAGAAGCGTCAACATCACTGACGCGAACCATCGTGTGAAGATATTTCATGGCATGAGGATAGGCTAAAAAACCTCTATTGTACTGACAGCCAAGCCTGACCGATCCGCGTGGAGACCTGATTGTCAGGCGCTGAGGTAGCGATCGCTCACTTGCGAGCTGCGGATTCCATTCATCGGCGCAAAGAAGGCGGGGCCTCCGAGCATCTGCATGGCTTCATCGGCAGGCACTGGGGGTGAAGCAATGAAGCCTTGGATCTCGTCGCAGCCTATCAGTTGCAGCATTTGTAATTGTTCGGTGGTTTCGACACCCTCTGCCACGACCGCCAGTCCGAGCGTTTTTCCCATCTGGGTCATTGCCTCGCAGAGCACGATTCCCTCGCCCCCAGCCGAGAGATTGCGGACGAAGAATTGATCGATTTTCAGCACATCGACACTCAGGCTTTGCAACCGCGCCAGCGAGGAGAAACCGGTACCGAAATCATCAATTATCAGTTTTAGTCCCATGTCACCCAGCAGGCGAAGCTCGTTTTGGATTTCATGGTTATCACCGATCATCATGGATTCTGTCAGTTCGATAGCGATGTCCGAGGCATTGATTTGGTATCTGTGCATCTGCATGTCAAGTTCGGTGCGGAATTCAGAATCTTTCAGCTGTCGCGCGGAGACGTTGATCGACACCGGGACCAGCTGCTCGCCGTCGCTTCGCCAGCGTGGCAGAGTCTCGCAGACCCTCGCAGCGACCCAGTTACCTACTTCCACAATCAGATGGCTTTCTTCTGCGAGTGGAATAAAACGCTGCGGTGAGACCAGCCCCAGCTCCGGGTGCTGCCAGCGCACCAGCGCCTCAAATCCCACCAGCTCGCCGGTAACTGCGCTGGCACGCGGTTGCAGATACAGCAGTAGCTGCCCGCCCGGAATGGCGTGTTGAAGCGCACTTTCCATATTCATGCGCTCCGATAGTTGATCGAGTAATTTGCTCGAGTAGCATGCGACTCTGTCTTTGCCAGATCGTTTGGCTTCGTACATCGCGATATCAGCCGCCTGCACCAGAGTCTCAGGCGTGGCGGCATTATCGGGGTAGAAGGCTACTCCAACCGAGGCACGAGGCGATAGACTGCTACCAGCATCGAAGATACTGATGTCGCGCAGTTAGGTGAGCAGATGTTCTGCAATGAAGATTGCCAGGTCGGGACTATCGAGTTCGTTGAGGATAATCATGAATTCGTCACCGCCCAGACGCAGTACATGATCATGCTTGCGAACCGACCGCTGCAGCATGCGTGCCACCGCCTGCAGGTAGGCATCACCGACTTTATGACCTAGCGTGTCATTGATGGTCTTGAAGTTGTCGAGGTCGATAAACAAGACGGTGAATTGATATCCCTGTTTCTTGGCAGCGTCCATTATCAGAGGCAGATTTTTATTCATCCAATGCCGGTTGGGCAAGTGGGTCAACGCATCAGTCAGCGCCATTTTCTTGAGTTACTTTTCTTTTTCTTTTACCTCGGTGATATCGCGTAGCGTCACTGCCAGTCCGAGATTGGCGCGAACGGCACGTGCTTGAAACCAGTATTTTTTCCTTGGGCCTGATCGGTAGATCAAAAATTCTTTTTCTGCAAAGCCATCGTTCAGCGCGTCATGTATAAATAGTTTGACGGTTTTTAGGTTGTCGTCATTCATCAGCTGGCGTAGTCGCTTGCCAACCAGCTCTTCTCGATCTTTGACCCACATACGCATCGCCTTGCCATCACAGTCTTCAATCGTGAAATCAGTCATGCCACCAATTTTTTCGAAAAATGGCGAGAGCATGTAAAGCTCCTCACGAGAGGCGTCAACGGCCAAGCGGAATATCCTGGTTATCTGATTTTTATGATGCAAGCGTGCATCGCGGCGTGATTGCAGCCAGCCGCCTGTGACACAAAAAAAGCAATCAGACCGCTGCCCGCTGCTTGCAGGAGGTTGTTCAGATCGCGTGTTTCGTTAAAAGACTGCAGCACATTACGATGGCTGACTGCAATGCATGCTTCTATGGGATAGCTCTCCAGCTTGGACCAACTGGTATACATCAAATCGCCCGGTACACGTATTTCAGAGAAATTTTGCGTAGCGTTGGCTCTACTCAAAAGATCAAGATTGCCTCGTGAAAATTGATGATCTACGTCGTGCCGGAGCAGGGTCTCGCCATTGATATATTTGATACCAATGACATCACCATGGCCGAGCGCGATGACGTCACCCAGCTCAGTGAGTTGTTCCGGCAGCAGGCTGAGTGTGATGACACCGGCAAACTGCCCCTGCGCATCATTGATACGACGAGAAAATCGAACGACTTGTTTGCCCGCCAGGTTGCCTACACCCGGTTCAAGTGGGTTGATTTTGAGTTCGGTGGAGCTTGATGCGAGGTGGTTTTGAAAAAAACGGGTATCCGCAACCGACATGCCAATGGTCGTGGATAGGCGTGCACTTTGCACGATACCCTCTTAATCTATCAGCAAGGGATTGAACCAGTCGTATGGCGGCAGGCCCTGAAAGATTTGATGTGTGACGCCATTTTTTCCGGCGCTGACAACACGGGCGATCACCAACGATAATTGATCAATCTTCTCGATAGGTCTCCCCAGCTGTTTCGCGTAACTGTTAGTTAAATCGATAACGCGGCGCCTTCTCTAAATCTCGGCCTGATTCTGATCTGCCACGCGCTCCACGTGGGCCACTATCCAAAGCAAGCAGATGGAGGCCAGCGCGACCGAACCCCACAGGATCAGCGCTCTGCTCCAAAGCGGTGGATGGTTATGACGCGTATAAGTTGAACTGCTCATGAAACGCTACTTTTGGTTAAATAGCCTATTTTTTTCACGACGGCAGCGCTCTGCACAAGGATAAATTATATATCAAATATATCACTAAAGAACAGTGGTGATTCGCTGCTGATGTACGCACTGCGATGGAGAGGAGTGCGCCGCTCTGGTCGTGGCCT
>SYFN01000270.1 GCA_005800405.1 Burkholderiales bacterium | reverse complement strand
GGCATGCTTGGATTCAACGGGACCATTGACGATGCAGCCCATGACAGCCACATTCATTTCCTCGACGCCGGGGTAGGCGGTCTTCCAGAGAGGCATCTGCTCACGTAGATAGGTTTGAATGCGATCCGCGAGTTCTTGGAACACGGTCGATGTGGTGCGTCCGCAACCTGGGCAAGCGATGACCATCGGCGTAAATTTGCGTAAGTCCATGGTTTGCAGGATCTCCTGCGCAACGATGACTTCGCGTGTTCGGTCTCCACCTGGCTCTGGCGTGAGTGAAATCCGTATGGTGTCGCCGATACCCTCTTGCAGCAAAACGGACAAGGCAGCAGTCGATGCAACGATGCCCTTGCTGCCCATGCCCGCTTCCGTAAGGCCCAGATGCAGAGGGTAATCAGATCGCTTGGCGAGTTCACGGTACACCGCAATCAGGTCTTGAACGCCAGAGACTTTGCAGGAGAGCGTAATTCGATCACCAGGCAAACCAAGTTGCTCGGCGCGCTGCGCGTTCTCAAGCGCAGAGGTGACCAAAGCCTCATACATGACCGACTGCGAAGAAAAAGGTTCAGGTCGCTGCGCATTTTCGTCCATGATGCGCGCCAGCAGCGCTTGATCTAGGCTGCCCCAGTTGACGCCGATGCGCACCGGTTTGCCATGCCGGCAGGCGACTTCAATCATCTGCGCGAACTGCGTATCGCGCTTCGCACCCTGCCCCACGTTACCTGGGTTGATTCGGTATTTGGACAGCGCCTCGGCACAGGCAGGAAACGCCGTGAGCAGCTGATGTCCGTTGTAGTGAAAATCTCCGATCAGTGGCACATCGACATCCGTGCGATCGAGTTGCTCACGTATCGCGGGCACTGCCGCAGCGGCCTCAGGTGTGTTGACAGTAATGCGAACAAGTTCGGAACCGGCACGTGCGAGTTGCTTGACCTGAATCGCCGTAGCGATCACATCGGCTGTATCGGTGTTGGTCATCGACTGAACAACCACCGGCGCGTTACCGCCGACGAAGATCTCCCGCGCACCATAATGAATCCTGACCTGCCGAGTCAGGCGTCGCGCAGCGGGGCCCGAGGGAATCTCGTTATCTGTTGCGTGCTTGTTCATGCGCAGGCTCACTTAAGCCTAAGCTTGGAAACATTATCTCGCGCAACAGCACGCAGATTCAGCGGCTGTCCTCTCAAGATGGCATCGACGCCATTTGCATTGCCAACGACCAGTATGATTGGCTCGCTCATGTCGAAGCGCTCTGTGGTTCCCGCTTTCATCAGCCGAGATACAAGCTTGTCGCCATTCATGGCGCTGATCTCGACCCAGGCATCCTCGCGCAACTTCAACTCCAACAAACGGTAGGGCTCAATTGATTTACTCTCGGCGATCGCCGGCGCCATCGGTGGCGACACCTGCTGATCGGTCGCCTCAATCCCAGGTTCAGCCACGCCCTTGCGGAAATCAAAAAGCGCGCTCAAACCCGACATATCAAAGCTGCTCGTCGGGAGACCATCACGATAAGCCGTATAAACCAACGCACCAACAAAAACCATCACTACCAATGCCAAAGCAGATAGCCGCCGAGATCCACGGCGATGTCCGCTGGCGGGCGCGTAACGATGGCCCGGGAAACCGCGCGACGGTAGCGGCCTGCGAAGCACAATTGGGTCCAGAGCAGGGTTGGCTTCATTGGACATCATCGCCAGCAGAGGCACCGGATCAAGCTCGAGCAATCTCGCATAGGCGCGAATAAAACCGCGCACACTGGCCATGCCAGGCAAGGACGCAAAATCATTAGCTTCGAGCGCTGTAATCTGTCGAGGGGCAAGCTTGAGGCGTTGCGATACATCTTCCAGCGTCCAGCGCAATTCATTACGACGTGCGGCTAACAGCTCACCCGGCAACGCCGTCGGTGGTGCAAACTGTCCTTGAACAGCGCCGGCAGTCCCTTGCGCCTCCAATGATGGTAGTACTCCGGCCGCTGCGACATCCACGACGGTCGCCTCGTACACATCCTGCAGCGCCGTAGTCACTACCACCGAAGATTGCTGATCGTTCTCGTTACTTGTCATCGGTTTCGCCACGAAGATATGGTGTCAACTGAGGGGACTCGGGAAAGCGCCGACGCCACTGTGCCAAAAGGCTCTGCTCGAAGGCAGCGTCGCCACGCTTGCGCTCAACGAGAACCGCCATCAAAAAATTCTCTGCGACTGCCTGCTCGCTCTCGATTATTTTCAGCAAATGCCTGCGTGCACGCGTGAAATCGGCACTGTCATAAGCGAGTTGTGCGAGACCGGCGTGCGCCTGGAGATTCATCGGTTCGATTTCAAGCGCACGCCTCAAGAAAGCCTCGGCCTGGGCACCTTGGCCCTGGCGCATACGGCACAGGCCAGCGTTGACCAGTGCCTTCTCTGGCGAGGCGCAGGATCTCGTCGACAGCGCGTGCTCGAAATAAACCATCGCCTTGTCGAACTCACCTCTTTGGCAGAGGAACCAGCCCATGTTGTTTTGAAGTGCGGGATTTTGCGGCTCAATACGCAGTGCATCGCGCAGACTCTGACCAGCAGCCTCGATTTCACCAACCTGCATCAGAACTAAGCCCCGCATACCGAGAACGTCAGCTCGACGGGGACTGAGCTCAAGTGCGCGATCTAGTTCCTGCAGCGCGATCTCGGCCTGACCACCGGTGAAGTACGCAGTAGCAAGCTCAAGTCGAATATCAGTGCGCCGTTTGACATCGGTCTGCCCGGTCTGGGTGGGCAACGACAGGTTTGGGGCAGTGCATGCACCAAGCAGACCCGCGAGCAGCAATAAACCGAAACGCCTCACCCTGAAATCTCCACGATACGACCAAAATCTTTGCCGTACTTTTCCTGATAAACGGACATGGTTTGCATGCGCTCGTTAACCCGAGTGCGGTCCTGAACTTCACCAGCGAGCTGACCGCAGGCAGCGTCGATGTCTTCGCCGCGCGTCTTGCGAATGGTGGTCACGACGCCGCCGTCCATCAATATCTGTGCGAATGCTCGTATACGAGCATTCGATGAACGCTTGAGTCCGGATTTAGGAAAAGGATTAAAAGGAATCAGATTGAATTTGCAAGGCACTGAAGCGACCAGCGCGAGCAGTTCGCGCGCATGCTGGTCACTATCATTCACACCATCCAGCATGCAGTATTCGAACGTGATGAAATCGCGCGGCGCAAACTCGAGATAACGCTTGCAGGCCGCCATCAGATCGGCAAGAGGATACTTTTTATTCATCGGTACCAAATCGTCGCGCAGCCTGTCGTTCGATGCATGCAACGACACCGCCAACGCTACCGGGCAGTCCTGCGCCAGCTTGTCAATCATCGGAATGACGCCGCTGGTCGAGAGCGTGACACGCCTGCGCGAGAGTCCGTAAGCGTTATCGTCAAGCATGAGTTTCAGGGCAGCTACGGCTGGCCCGTAGTTGAGCAGGGGCTCGCCCATACCCATCAAGACCACGTTCGTAATCTGGCGCTCGCCTTTTGGCCCAGCGACAATATCCTTGCTTTGGCGGAGCATGGACTCTGCCGCCCACAATTGCCCGATGATTTCTGCAACGCTCAGATTGCGCGAAAATCCCTGTTTCCCGGTCGAACAAAAACGACAATTCACCGCACAACCGGCCTGCGTCGATACGCAGAGTGTGCCGCGATTGTCTTCCGGGATAAAAACGGTCTCGACCGCATTGCCATGCCCGACGTCGAACAGCCATTTGCGGGTACCGTCTGAGGAGGTTTGGTCACTGATCACGGCAGGCGCCGTTACGGTAGCAAGACTGCGCAGTTTATCTCGCAAGGACTTCGCGAGATCGGTCATTGCGTCGAAGTCGCTCTGGCCGAACTGATGGATCCATCGCTGCAATTGATGGGCACGGAACGCTTTCTCACCATTCGACTGACACCAGCGCATCAGGGCATCCGGGTCGAGCTCCAAAAGATTGGTGATTGCCGTCATAAAAGGTGCCTCGCGTGAGTCACGTACATCCGGGTCAGAGGGTTCGGTATCGGGAACCCCAGGCGGGCCGGCATCAGCATGAAAACCTTAGGCCGACGAGACCCGTACCGAGCAAGCGTTGATTAGCGAAACCAAGCGCTTTTTGTCGCTAAACAAATGACACCTATCCCTTGTTTTTTGGTCCCCGCAGCGCGCAGCTGTACTGGCTCGCCGTAAAATGCCGATTTGTTCAGTATCTGCCGAACGCTCAGCGTGAATACACGTTCAGCGCAGGAAAGAAATAACCAATTTCACCCTTCGCGGTTTCGGGTGCGTCCGAACCGTGGACGGCATTGGCGTCGATGGAATCGGCAAAGTCCGCACGAATGGTGCCTTTGTCTGCTTTCTTTGGATCCGTTGCGCCCATCAAGTCACGATTTTTCAAGATGGCATTTTCGCCTTCCAGTACTTGCACCACCACAGGACCCGAAATCATGAAATCCACCAGATCCTTGAAAAATGGACGCTCGCGGTGCACCGCATAAAAACCTTCTGCCTCTGCGCGGGACAATTGCGCCATGCGGGCAGCAACGATTTTCAGGCCCGCCGCTTCGAAACGGCTGTAGATCTGACCGATAACATTTTTTGCGACAGCGTCAGGCTTGATGATCGACAGTGTGCGCTCAATTGCCATCTGTAAAAACTCCAATGAAATTAGTAGGTTAAAGGTTCGTTTGAGCGCAGATTCGAGCTCTGATTAGCCGAATAGTCTAGCATGAAAGCCGTGTAAGATGGTGGACGTTTGCCGGCAAACGCCGCTACAGCCCTTGAAAACCGCGAGTAGACGCACCATCTCAAATTCGGTTAAATTAAACTTTCGACAGCCACGCTGAATTTGGCCTGTTACTAAATCCACAACAGGAGGACCCATGAACCAACCCTTGCAGACCGCTTACGAGCCATTAGGCGAGTCGATCGCGGTTCGCCACCGCGTACTCCGCAACACATATTGGCTGCTGGCGATCTCGATGATTCCGACCGTTCTGGGTGCCTGGATAGGCGTTCAAATGAATTTCTCATTCATGAGCGGCAGCCCATTCCTCAGTTTTCTGGCCTTCATGGCGATCGCCTTCGGATTTTTCTATGTGATCGAACGAACAAAAAACTCAGCCTTGGGCGTGGCGGTATTGTTGGGTTTCACGTTCTTCATGGGTCTGATGCTATCTCGCATGATCGGACACATCCTGCACTTTTCCAACGGGGCATCACTGATCATGACCGCCTTTGGCGGTACCGCGATTGTGTTCGCGACAATGGCAAGCATCGCCACCACCAGCAAACGTGATTTTTCAGGGCTCTCGAGCTGGCTGTTTGCCGGCATGATCGTGATCCTTCTGGCAGCGGTTGCCAATATCTTCCTGCAAATGTCGGTCTTGAGTATCGTGATCTCGGCAATTGCGGTCGTGATTTTCTCTGCGTACATCCTGTTTGATGTTCAGCGCATCATCAATGGCGGTGAGACCAATTACATCTCGGCGACACTGGCCATCTACCTTGACCTGTACAACGTATTCGTCAATCTGCTGGCATTGCTGGGTATTTTCGGTGGCGAGCGAGACTGACAGGTCTTCGGCCCGACCTTAGAACGCCGGCTGTTTGCCGGCGTTTTTTATGGGCGGTCGAAAACGGCGATGGATTCCACGTGGGCGGTGTGTGGAAACATATTAACCACCCCCGCTCTGCTCAATACATACCCACCGACGTGAACAAGCACACCGGCGTCGCGCGCAAGTGTGGCCGGGTTGCAAGATACGTAGACAATCCGTTTTGGACTCGAATCGGGATCGCCGCTGGAGAGCTCGGCAATCGCTTTACAAACGTCCATTGTGCCCTCGCGCGGCGGGTCAATCAAGACTCGGTCGAAGCGTCCCAGTAGTCGCAAATCCTTTAATGAAAATTCGAAAAGATTGCGGTTGAAAAAAACCGTTTTATTGTCAAGTCCGTTGACACGGGCATTTTGCAGTGAACGCTCAGTGAGTGCCGCACTGCCTTCGATGCCGATGACCTCGGCCGCTTTGATAGCTAACGGCAAAGTGAAATTACCCAGCCCACAAAACAAATCGGCAACACGATCCGTGGGCTGCACATCCAGTAAGCGCAGCGCCTGTTCGACCAAGACGCGATTGATTTGTTGATTGACCTGCGTAAAGTCGGTCGGCCTGAACGGTATGCTGATACCAAACTCAGGTAACGCATAAGCCAACGCGCTGTCGGGTGGGTAAAAAGGCAGCGCAGTATCCGGGCCCTTTGGTTGCAACCAGAAATGTACAGACCATTGTTCCGCAAACACCTTCAGCTGCACTTTGTCGTCTTCAATGGGTGGCTCGATCACGCGCAAGACCATCACAATGATTTGCTTTCCCTCCTGCTCACTCACTGCCAATTCAATTTGTGGCAAGCGATCGCGAATGGACAACTCCGCAATCAGTGACCGTAACGGCACCAACATACGCGATACCGGCGGAGGTAAAATCTCGCAGCTTTTCATATCTGCGATAAAGCTAGAACGGCGCTCGTGAAAACCAATCAGAACACCCCCTTTTTTAGCGACGTGACGCACCGACAAGCGAGCGCGAAATCGATATCCCCAGTCAGGACCGTGTATGGGGCGAAGTATCATTTCCGCATCGACTTTGCCCAAATGGTGCAACGCATCTTCCAGCACACGTTGCTTGATCGCTACTTGGGCGGGGCCATTAAGGTGCTGCATCGCGCAACCACCGCAGAGACCAAAATAAGTACAACGCGGCTTGGCGCGCAGGGGGGATTCGCGCAAGAGCTCCGCCATATCGGCCGCCTCCCACTTTGCCTTTTTTCGGTATGACTTGAAACGGACTCGCTCACCCGGAAGCGCGCCTTCGACAAAGATCACCTTTCCGGGGCTGCCGTCCTCATTGACGAGATGCCCCACGCCGCGCGCTTCCATGTCGAGGGACTCGATGTCGAGTAAATTATCGTGCATAAACTGAACGGAGAAAAACGGAGATTGATTCAGCGTCTCGAAGGTGGGATTTTACCGTTTGTGCGTGACAATCCATTAAATCACGAGACCTGAGCACGTTTTGCCAGCAGGACCAAGGCAGACTAACCGCCAGCAACCAGCAAAGACATCAAAGCAGCGAATCTTTGCTGATGCCACGTGCCATCATGGTTTTTTTCAGTCGAACCAGACCCTCCTGCTGAATCTGCCGCACACGTTCTCTGGTGAGCCCCATCTCGTCAGCCAACTCATCCAGTGTGGCCGGGTGGGCATGCCCCAGACCAAACCGGCGCATGATGACTTGTTTTTGCTTGATAGGGATGGTTTCGAGCCAGTGGCGAACCAATGAAATCATTTCGTGCTGCTCCGCATCAGTTTCAGGCCCAGCCTCGGAAGCATCGGCCAGCAGATCCAGAAGACTGGACTGAGGATAACCATCGAGCGGCGTGTCCAGCGACGAGACATGCTCTGCCATACCCAGAATGACGTGGACCTCTTCGACACTGCGCTCGACCAAGTGCGCGATATCTTCGATCCTCGCATCATGGCCGTCGGAAAGCCTCGCCTCGAGGTGATATTTGGCACGCAAGACAAGATTCAGTTCTCGAATCCGATGTACGGGCAGACGTATGGTGCGAGCCTGATTCATGATGGCACGTTCGATACTTTGACGTATCCACCAGGTCGCGTAAGTGGAAAAACGAAAGCCGCGCTCGGGCTCGAACTTTTCGATCGCGTGCATGAGACCGAGATTACCTTCCTCGATCAAGTCAAGCAGTACGACACCACGATTGATGTAGTGCTTGGCAATGGACACAACCAGCCTGAGATTATGTTCGATCATTTTCTGACGCGCAGGAAAATTTCCCTGTTTGGCCAGTGTGGAAAAGTGAATTTCCTCATCGACAGTGAGCAAAGGCCGCGAACCGATCTGGTTCAGATAGCGCTGGGTTGCGTCTGGGGCAAGCTCTGAAGTGAGTATTGATCGGAAATCCTCATGACCCTCCGCGGTCTCCTCGACCTCAGCAATCTCCGAGTCCTGTTCGAGTGCTTCGTGCTCGGACGCAAGCGGGGTTCGTTCCGGATCTTCCAAGGCAGGTGTTTCCGAAGCGTCTCGTTTGGATTTCATTAGGCCGGGACTATTGGCACTGCAGAGGCGGCAATTGTGTCTTAGGATCGACTGGTTTTCCCATCAGGCGTACCTGAAAACGGAGCTTGACTGTATCAGCGTCAGAATCTCCCATCTCCGCGATTGGTTGCCTCTGGGTGACCATTTGACCTTCCCGAACCAAGATGGTTTTGTTGTGAGCGTAGGCTGTTACCATGCTGTCGCCATGCTCGATGATGATAAGGTTCCCGTATCCGCGCATATTTTTCGCGTAAAGCACCTTGCCATCGCCGGCTGCAACTACGGATTGCCCCGCCGTGCCGGCGATATCAATGCCTTTGCTGCTCGAATCAAAATTACTGACGACCTTACCTCGGGTTGGCCAAGCGAAACGGCTCGTGCCAGGCTCGCTGCATTCCAATTCAACGAGCGCCTCATCGGAATACGCAATTTTCTGGACTGAGGGCGTAGTCTTTTTAACGGGAAGGGCACGAACCGCTGTCTGTGGCGATGTTGGCGGCTGGACGGGGCGGCCGGCGCGACGAATTTCCATGTCGGGATCAACTGGCATGCGTATGACTTGCACATGATCGGGTGGCGCAACTCGCAAAACCTGCCCTGCTTTGATGGTGTCTGGATTCGTTAATGGATTCCATTCAGTCAGCTCGCTGACCTGCCGATTGAACTGGCTGGCAATCTTCAGCAGCGCATCACCTTCTTTCACTGGATAAAAACCTGCCGGGTCAGCATTAGGAATCGGCGCCGCATCAGGGGACGAAGATTTTTTTGCATTTGCGCTGCTTTTGTCCGAATCGCCGGGCGCTGGTTGGTTCGTCTGAACAGTCTGTTGCGTAGCCTTTTGAGCATTATTTTGAGGTTTTGTCTCCGCTTTGCTCTCGCCTTTGGACGGGGATGTCCTCTGCGCCGTTGTCTGGGGTGTAGTCTTGCTGGCCTTTGTACTTGGCGATACAGCGCTCGATGTGCTGCTGTTGCGACGATCGGAATTATTCGGTCTGCGAGCATCAATGACAGCATTCGATGGCACCCTTGCACAGCCTGGGATGAGGAGGACTACAGCAGTTGCCAGTAAAAAGATGTTTCGCAAACTGTGGCTATTCGGGTTGTGGAAAGCGTCTATCTTCATACCTGTGTAAGCAAGAGTTCAGCCAAATGTGCCCGGCTTGAGCGGGACAAAATGGCAAGGTTCCACAGTCTCGGCCATCCACTCATTTCGCCCGGTGCGGCGTATGAGCTTGAGCACCTGATTTCGGTGACCGACGGGTGCGATCAGCCGTCCGCCAACCGACATCTGATCCAGTAAGGCCTGCGGTACATCGAGCCCGGCTGCTGCCAGAATGATGCCATCAAATGAACCGATCTGTGGCAAACCCAGCATACCATCCCCATAGTGCAGACGCAGGTTCGGTATACGCAGGGTGCGGAGGTTGGTGCGGGCAAGCTCATGCATTGGACGAATGCGTTCTATCGAATAGACCTCCTCGGCCAGCTGCGCAAGCACAGCCGCCTGATAGCCGCAACCGGTGCCGATTTCGAGCACCCGAGCCAGCTTGCCGCTGATACCGCCGCGCATCACTTCGATCATGCGAGCCACGATATAAGGCTGGGAGATAGTCTGGTGATATCCAATCGGCAGCGACGCGTCAATGTAAGCCTGACTGGCCAAACCGGGCTCGAGAAAATAATGCCGAGGCACGGCCTCCATCGCACTCAGCACTGCAGTGTCTCGAATACCCTTTTGCGCAAGCCGCTGCACCATGGCTTTGCGAACCGCATCCGACACCAGGGGCGAGTTGGCTGTACGGTCCGCTGCGGGCCGCGTGTGGTTGGCAACCGGCGACGGGGGGGCGCTGTGGCGCACTATATTCTGGGTCGCAGTCTGAGTATTTTTCATCTGCGGCATCGCAGTCGTCTTCTTGCGATCTGCGGCGCCCGTGATGCTGTCCAGTGTCAGCGGAAAGCACTTTTGAGACTGGCTTTTACCCTCGCTCATCGCAGAACACGCTTGAGACGTTCGAGTTGAGATGAATGGGTAAGGTCGATCTGTAACGGTGTCATTGATACCCAGCCGTGGCTCGTTGCATGAAAATCTGTACCCTCGCTCGCTTCTTTCGCCTGCCCCGGGGGCCCAATCCAGAAAATCTCGTTACCGTGCGGGTCGCTGCTTCTTATCACGGGCTCGGACTGATGACGCTTGCCCAGACGGGTCGCAACAACGGTGCTCAATTCACTGTAGGACCGATTGGGAATGTTCACGTTCAAAAGGTAAGGCGTTTGCAGCTCATCCAGCCGGCGCAGAACAATATCTTTTGCAAGTCGCGCAGCAGCATCAATATGCGCCCACCCGTAATCCACCTGTGAAAATGCGATGGCCGGAATTCCAAAAAGAAAACCCTCGGTGGCTGCTGCCACGGTCCCTGAGTACAAGGTGTCATCGCCCATGTTCTGACCTTGGTTAATGCCCGACACCACCAGATCTGGCCGCGTATCAAGTATGCCCGTCAGTGCGATGTGGACGCAATCGCTGGGCGTACCGTTAATCGAGTAAAAACCGTTCGCCGCACGCATGACCCTGAGCGGTCGGTCCAGCGTCAGCGAGTTCGAGGAGCCTGAGCGGTTGCTGTCTGGCGCAACGACCACGATCTCGGTAATGGTCGCGAGCTGCTCGGCGAGCGCGTTGATACCCGGGGCCAGATAGCCGTCGTCATTACTGATTAAAATTTTCATGGCGTTGATTTTACCTGAAGGCAGACTGACCTTGCCCCCGTAAAGTGGATCCCATAACGAGATGCATAATCTTGTTCATGGGAGGTGTTATGGGAAAGACAAACCGGGCGCGGTATACGCTGGAATTCAAGTTGGAAGCGGTTAGATTGAT
>SYFN01000269.1 GCA_005800405.1 Burkholderiales bacterium | reverse complement strand
GGTCGCGGGTTCGAGTCCCGTCCACTCCGCCAAAAACCAAAAAGGCGAACCCTGTGTTCGCCTTTTTTCATATGGTGTCCTGTCGACCCGAAGGCATGTCGCTCGGGGCGCGAGGTACTCAGTAACAATCCGACAAAGACAAACGCCTACGAAGGGCGGGAGACATCAGATCTACCATGTTTGAATTCATTCGTACCCATCGCCGCCTGATGCAGTTTTTGCTGCTGCTGATTATTGTTCCTTCGTTTGCGTTTGTTGGGCGTGAAAGCTACATTCGCATGTCTGACCGTGAACCGGCCGTTGCCAAGGTTGACGGGCAGGACATTTCGCAGCGTGAGTGGGACGCAGCACAGGCCCGTCAGCTTGAACGTTTTCGACAAATGTTTGGCGAGCAGTTCAATCCCTCTTTGTTCGATACGCCTGAAGCGCGCCAAAGCACCTTGGAGGGCTTGCTGGCACAAAAGGCCTTGTCTGCCCATGTCATCAAGAATCATTTGACGGTGTCCGACGACCAGTTGCGCAGCACCATACGGGAGATTCAGGGACTGACCAAGCCAGACGGCAGTTTCGACAAGCAGCGCTATCAGGCGCTGCTGGCGGCTCAAGGGTTGACGACAGATCGTTTCGAGGCCAACCTGCGCCTCGAGCTGGCAATGCAGCAAGTGAATCTCTCGATTCAAAACAGCGCGTTTGCCCCAAAGGCCGTCGCCTCCCGCATTACCTCACTCAATCAGCAAGTACGCGAGGCACAGGAATTAACCGTTGGCTGGCAGGATTTCAAAAATGAGGTGAAGCCGACCGATGCGATGGTCAATGAGTTCTACAACAAGAACAGTGCGCAATTCGAAATACCAGAGACCGTCAAAATCGAGTACCTGGTCTTATCCCCCGACGTAATCGAGTCGCGCATTGAGGTCTCTGACGCAGATATTAAAGCGTTCTATGAACAAAACATCCCGCGTTATAAAACACCCGATCAGCGACGTGCCAGCCATATCCTGATTAATGCATCCAAGGATGCGTCATCTTCAGACAAAGCGGCAGCCAAGGCAAAAGCCGAAAAAATACTGGAGCAGGTACGTAACAATCCGGCTGATTTTGCCAAGTTGGCGAAGGAGAATTCACAGGACGCTGTATCTGCCGAGCGAGGCGGTGATCTGAATTTTTTCGGTAAGGGTGACATGGTAAAACCGTTTGAAGATTCAGCATTCTCTCTGAAAGAAGGCGAAATCAGCGGACTGGTGCAGTCAGATTTTGGTTTCCATATTATTCGCGTAACGGGCATCAAAGCCCCGGCGACTCGTGAGCTCGCTGAAGTCAAAGCGAATATCGCAGCAGAAATCAAACGTCAGCAATCGGGTAAAAAATATGCGGAGATGGCAGAGGTCTTTTCCAACATGGTCTATGAACAGTCCGATAGCCTGAAGCCAGTTGCGGATAAGCTCGGGTTGAAAATCGAGACTGCACCAAATCTCACCCGCAAGCCGAATCCTGCCATCCCGAAAACGGCAGCGTATAACCAGGCCAAATTTCTCAGTGCGATTTTTTCTGACGACGCTATTCGCGCCAAACGAAACACAGAGGCTATCGAAGTAGGCGCGAGCGTGCTGATCGCTGGTCGGGTGGTTGAGCACAAGCCAGTGGCAAAGATTCCTGTATCGGAAGTTCTCCCCATGATCGAGGAGCGGCTGATTGGTTTGGAATCCGAGAAGCTCGCGGTAAAAGCCGGCGAAGCGCGTCTGGCCGAATTGCGCGGGGGCGGTAGTGCCCAGTTTGGAGCGACGAAATCCATCTCAAGGAATAACACTGCAGGCCTCTCGCCCTCAGCGGTGGCTGCCATAATGAAGGCTGACCCTCGTACGTTGCCCGCTTACGTCGGCGTGCCCATTTCGGGTCGCGGTTATGCAATCTACCGTGTGAACAAAATCAGCAAAGACGTAGTCGACGATGAGGCGCGCAAGGCAGAGCAGCAGCAAGTTGATGAATTTCTGGCCTCTCAGGAAGTGGGTGCCTATCTCGAGGTGATCAAGAAGCGAGCGAAAGCAGAAATTCTCAAGCCTGTCGCGACCAAAGCGGCCCCAGTCGTCAAGTAAAATATACAAGGCAAGACTTTTAAACCGAAGGCACTGGATCCAAGCGTGCACCCGGATCCAATGTCTTTCGTTGGATGTCTAGAGCCTTGTACATGCCTTACTACAAAGTTACTTAGAAATCTCCAAGCAACCCGCTCTCTCGTCGGCCAGCAGCGTTTGCGCCGCTTTTGGAAAAGCCCCGCCCGAAATATCCTCGAGTTTCAGCGGTCGCGCCCGTGCGTAGCCACTGAAGTTTCTCTCAATGGAGCGCAGATACGCTGGATCGTAATGCTGTATCAGTAACTCCTCTACCAACTGGGTAATTTGATTGGTCTCTGCCATATCCCGCCACGCGCGTATTTTCGCATGACCATGCAACGCCACCAGATGATCCAGCTGACTTCCGAGCAGCGTGCTATCCGCTACGAGATGCGGATAATCTTCGATCAGCAAGGCGACCCTGTCGGAGGTGATGGTCTGCAAATGCACACAATCGGATTCGCGCATGTTGACCATCAATTTTTCAGGCACGCGCAGATTGCCGATTTTTCGACTTTCCGATTCCACGTAGACAGGGCGCACTGCGGTAAAGCTTCGCAGTTTTTGCCAGATCCGGCTTTCAAACATTTTTTGTGATGGTTGAGGTTCTCCAGGAATGCCGCCTAGTACGGAACCGCGATGCGCCGCCAACTGCTCCAGATCAAGTACCTGCGCACCTTCGCTGGCCAGCGAAGTCAGTAACCGGCTTTTACCGCTACCCGTAGTGCCACAGATAACGCGAAAGGACAGCGTCTCTGGTACGGAGTCCAGCAAGCTCAGCACGCTACGCCGATATTCACGATAACCGCCATCCAGCTGGACTGCCTGCCAGCCGATCTTGGCCAGAATATGGACCATTGCTCCGCTGCGGTTACCTCCACGCCAGCAATAAATCAGCGGTTTCCAGTCGCGAGATTTGTTTGACAGCGCGTGCTGCAAGTGCATGGCGATATTCTTGGCAACCAAGGCGGCACCCATTTTTTTCGCTTCGAATGCATTTTTCTGTATATAGATAGTACCGACCTGTGCACGCTCAACATCGTTGAGCACGGAACAATTGACGGCACCCGGTACGTGATCAAAGCCGAATTCCGACTCAGAGCGCACATCAATGATGCTGTCGTAGTCATCCAAATGCGCAAGTACGTCGCTGGCGGGCAGCAATATGGGATATTTCATGAATGGATCTTATCGCAGCATTGGCTTCAAGGCTTGCCACACGTTTTCCATCATGATGATCTGGGCACGCTGGTTGGGATGTATACGGTCAGGCTGAAAAAATAACTCAGTGTTGTCGAGACCCTGAAGAAGAAATGGGACAAGTCGCACATTGGGTTCACGCCCCATCCCTTGGTACATAGCTGCAAAACGTTTGCTGTAATCGACGCCATAGTTGGGCGGCACACGCATGCCGGTCAGGATGATTTTCGCACCGCTCGCCTTACTCATCGCCATCATCTCGCGCAGGTTCGCTTGTGTCGCTGCTAAAGACAATCCACGCAATCCATCGTTTCCACCGAGTTCGATCAGCACCAAGGCCGGTTTATGTTGCTGCAGCAGTGATGGCAATCGCGATCTACCCCCCGAGGTAGTCTCACCGCTGATACTTGCGTTGATCAGGGTCAGGTCGTACTTCTCCTTGTGCAGTTGTTGCTGCAAAAGGTAAACCCACCCACTATCGCGCGGCAAGCCATATTCTGCGGACAGGCTGTCGCCGAGCACGAGCATGGTTTTTGATGCAGAATACGCCGGCATTATGTGGCCGCTGATGAAGAGCACCATGGCCATGAACACCAGTTGCACATGCTTCGCTGTGCTGCGCCGCCCCAACGACCCCAGATAGAGATTCAACCGACCTTGCATGCCTGAGCACCCCCAGAGAATTCCCGCTATCGAAGTTACCGCGCTTACCAAAAAAGTGGCAGATGCCAGCGGCGAGCTAACGATTCTTGACGACATCCATTTTACCGTCCAGGCCAGCGATACGTTGGCGTTGGTTGGCGCATCCGGTTCCGGAAAATCAACCCTGCTGGGGTTGCTCGCGGGTCTTGATACACCCACGTCTGGCAGCGTCCGTATTGAGGGCATTGATATTTTTTCTCTGGACGAAGATGGCAGAGCGGCGATGCGACGCACCCACTTGGGATTTGTATTTCAATCATTTCAGTTGCTCTCGCATCTGACCGCGATCGAGAACGTGATGCTGCCGCTGGAGCTGCGGGGCGATGCGGATGCGGCCAGCAAGGCTGAGGCAATGCTGGCTCGGGTGGGTCTGCAGCAGCGCCTTCAGCATTATCCAAAGTATCTCTCGGGCGGCGAGCAGCAGCGCGTGGCCCTCGCACGTGCTTTTGTGACGCGTCCGCCCTTGCTACTGGCCGATGAGCCCACGGGCAGTCTTGATGCAGCGACCGGTGAGGCTATTATCGAATTGATGTTTGAACTCAATCGCGAGCAACACTCGACCCTGGTGCTCGTTACCCACGATCTTGCGATGGCGGCGCGCTGCGCGCGTCAGCTGACCATCGCTGCCGGTCGGCTGGTTGACGATCGCCGCCAATAATTCAGAGCTGCGATCATGGTCTAGTGCCAAGCTCGCTGACAAGTCTGTTCAAAGCGCTTCTTATCCAGGGCATCAGTTCACTTGCTGTCGCGCCAGTCGGCCCTGTACCATCTGCAACCATTTGATCGGCTGCGCTGCCGTGCGACCAAGTCGCAGCCAGCGCACATGCCCACGCAGACCATCCCTGCGCCAGCAGAGCGCCGCAGAGTCCAGCCAGCACATCCCCACTGCCGGCTGTTGCCAATGCCGGATTACCGGTGGTGTTGATGGTAGGAATGTCGCCGGGCTGCGCGATGATTCTGCCACTGCCTTTGAGTATGACGGTCGCGTGAAAACGCTGCGCCAGTTCATTGGCCGAGCCGAGTCGGTTTGACTGCACGGCATGAACATCGGTTGCCAGCAGTCTCGCTGCTTCCAGCGGACGGGGCGTGAGCAAGGTTGGAGCCCGTCGTTGTGCAAGACGATGTTGCAGTGGGGGCTCGGCGGCAATCAGGTTAAGGCCATCGGCATCAATCACCACAGCAGGTGCAAAGGATAACGCGCGGCCTAGCAGATCATGCGCGTGTCGCGACATGCCGAGGCCCGGACCAATGACGACGGCACCACGATCTGCGCGCAAGTCACCCGCGTGTCGACAGATCAGTTCTGGATGCAGGCTGTCATACGCAGGCACAGGTCCGGCGAATCCCGCGAACACACGTCCTGCGCCCGCCATCAGCGCCATGCGTGCCGCGAGTATCATCGCGCCACTCATGCCCTCAGCGCCACCTATTATTTGCAGATCCCCATAGCTCCCTTTGTGCGATGCATGCAGTCTTGGGTGGATTTCGTCGGCAAAAGCCAGTGGGGTATTCAATCGAGCGACGGGCTCCGGAAACAGGTTTTTGTCAATGCCAAGATCATCCGTCACGACATGACCCGAGCTGTCGCGGCCATGCAGGGTATGAAGTCCGGGTTTATTGGCGATGAAAGTAAGCGTCTCATCGGTGCGCACGGCCATACCATGTTGACCGACGATACCGCCGGTATCTGCATCAAGTCCGCTGGGCACATCAATGGCCAGCACAGGGCAGCTCAGCTGGTTCAGTTGCGTGGCCAAATCACGGTAGCGCCCTTCAAGCGGACGCGTCAGTCCGATGCCGAATAAGCCGTCGACAGCGAGTGACCATGACAGGGCAGGTAGGGAATCGACGAATACTGCACGGCTTTGCCTTGCGCGCGTGAGGGCCGTACGGGCATCGGCAGTGAGCGTGTTTTCATCAGCTAGGTGAACAATCGTGACGTTGACACCGTTCTGCGCGAGCAGGGCAGCGGCCTCTAGCGCATCGCCGCCATTGTTTCCCGGTCCTGCGGCGAACAGTACAGGAAGGTTTGCGTTGATTTCAGGCAGAAGCGCCAGGGCGCGGCGGGCAACAGCGGCACCTGCGCGTTGCATCAGGATGCCGGGTCCGACTGCGGAGAGTGCAGCAGCTTCGATCGCTCGAACTTGCGCGACGCTGTAGAGGGCGAGGGAGTCACCCCGATCAGCGCATACGGTCGCCATAGCGTGTCAGCGTGAGGCCATCCATATCAATTTCAGTGCGCCTCGATGAGATGAGATCAGCCACGAGTTTGCCGCTACCGGCGGCCATTGCCCAAGCGCCCGCACCATGCCCAGTGTTGATGAACACATTTGGGTAGCGGGTGGCGCCGAGCAAAGGTACACCCTCGGGCAGCATCGCTGCCGGGCCGCACCAGAAACTCGCAATGCGGTAATTTGCTGCGTTCGGAAACCAGTCATCACCGACTTTGACCAAGGTATTCACGGCTTTTTGGTTCAGATCGAAATTTGACGATCCCAATTCGGCGCAACCAGCGATACGAATTCGCTTGCCCAGACGTGTCAGACCAACCCGGTAAGTATCATCAAAAACGGAGAGTTGCGGTGCCAGCTCGTATTCTTGAATTGGTGTTGATGCCGAATATACCTTGACAGGGTAGAGCGGCAGGCTGATTCCGATGGCTTTCAGCAAACGAACACTGTCACTGCCGGCTGCAACCACTACCACGTCAGTGTCGATGATGCGACTTTCGACCTGAAAGCTCACGCCGCCCAGCTCGGGGCGTATGGCCTGTACCTCGGTATTGAAGTGAAACTTCACACCTTTGTCTTGCGCGAGCGATTTCATTTGCCGTACGAACAGCGGGCAATTGCCCGACCAATCATCGGGGATGTACAAGGCTGAGTGAAATGTCGTTTCACTCGACAGGGCCGGTTCCAGCTGTCGGGCTGCTTCGATATCGAGCAGTTCATGACGACCACCTATCTCGCCCAGCAGTTCCATCATGGGCTGAGCTAGCTCGAGCTCTCGCGATGTGCGGAACATCATCAACGCGCCATTGCGCTGCTGAAAATCGAGCTCGCTTGTCTGTACCAGATGCTGCATCAGCTCCTGACTGTAGCTCGCAAGGCGCAGCAGGCGCTGCTGATTTTGTTTGTAGCGGGGTAGTGCGCACTCGGACATTGATTGACGCAGCCATCTCCACATGGCGGGCTCAAAACGCGCACTGAATGCAGTCGGAGATTCCGGCCGGAACAGCATGGAGAATACGCGACCCACGGTGCCTGGGGTTGCCCAGGGGCGGACCGCAGAAGGTCCCATGAGATCCAAATTGCCGAAACTGGCTTCCTGGGCAACATTGCCATATCGTTCTATGACAGAGACTTCATGCCCGGCCTCGGCCAGGTAGTAGGCGGTGCACACACCGATGACACCACCACCAATCACAGCGACACGCATTGGACTCCAATTCCAGGCAAACCTTGCGGCCTTCTGATCGCTGCGGGGCAGGTCGATGCCTATGTTCTTCAGGAAAACACTTGATTAAAAAAGCCGCTATAGGGTAGCCGCAAACCCATTTCAAAACAATCTGTACCGCTAATCGGCCAACCGCATCTATCAGTTTAACCATATCAGTGCATGCACCGATTTGCACAGCAGATGCCCTGCACATTGGTGCGGCAAGCAATGGCTCAGTCGACGACTTACAACAATGGTGAGCTCGGGGCACCACGCTCAAACGCCATCCTCTTCTTGGATGCATGGCATGGATATTGCGAAAAAGTAAACGTCACGAGCATTCCAGGCTATCGGGTTGCGGTGGTATTCAGAGAATTTTTACCAGAGACAGCTTACAAAAAGGCGTCGGCATGAACTTACTTGCAACACGAATCAAAGCAAGTTCCTCAATAAACTTTCATCACCGGTCCTGCCAAGACCTGACAGGCCAAGGCCGGCGAGCCCCACGCATGGTGCCCCGCACTGTCCTTTATTCTTACGCACTGGCGACGGAGTACGGGGAATATCTGGGAATAAAAAAAAGCCATGGTGATCGACCCGATGGTCATTGCCAACACGCCCAAGATAGTCAGTTCAACATTTGCGGCGCCGTGGAAAGTGGTGACGGTATCCGAGACGGAGATCAAAGAGCTCAAAGCCATGCAATATGAGGGTTTCGAGTTGGGCAAAAAACTCTACAACATCGCCCCTTACCGCGAGGTTAGCAACACCAACCCATTTGATGCCGACTCGTCCCCACTGGAACACCAACTACAGAGTAGAAAACCAGGCGAGGGCATATTCACTGATGTCGCAACAGGGCCTTACGGACAGCGCGAATTCAAATATCTTTATCTCATTGACTTCAACGGTATGCATATCATTCGGGAAATGACGCCTTGTGAAGAAAGCTCCCGGGGCGTTCCTGTGCACAGCATGATCAAGTACCGCGGTGTGATTGGCGGAGAAATTTTCTTTGACGATCAATATCCCCGCGTAGCCTACGTCAATTTCGGATCGGCCCGTCTGACTTTCAGAAACACGCTAGAGGCGGAAAGCACGGCCAAATTCATCCTCTCTCTGGGTTACGACAAGATCGTGGCGGTTTATCCAGACCGGGATTTTGCAACCGCACCTTATGGCATGAAGGACAGATATGGCGATTCGCTGGCCAATGCGGTGTACGTTAGGGAACAGTTATGACTGCACTTTACAAGCGAAGTAAATCTTCAATCGCCTGAGCAATGCCGATCAGCCTGGCATCCGTCATCGCCAACCCTGCTACCGTCAGATCCACCGGCAAGTCTCCCGACTGATGGCAGGGCAGCGATGTTGCACAACCATCGAGAAGATTGATTAGCGAGGGATTACGAAGCAGTAGACGATTGGCTTCGAAAAACGCTGTGTCAGAGGCAATGAGTGGCGCGATGTGCGGTGCGACGATAGGCACGGTCGGCATCAGCAGCGCATCGACATCTGCGAGGACCGTGCTAACGCGGCGTGTCCAATCCACCCGCGCAGCACGTAGCTCATCCATTACCGCAGGCGCCTGATTTGCTCCCTGTCGAATTCGGTGAACGACTCGGTGATCGTAGGTATTCTCGCGCGCCGCTAGAAGACTTCGGTGCCATTCATAGGCTTCGATCGGCGAAAAGCGGTTTATCTGCGGTGCCTCGCGCAGCATGGGCATGGACACCTCAATCACTTCAACACCGGCAGCGGAGAGGCGCGACAAAGCCAGAGAAAAGGCTTGCACGACCTGCGAATCCATATCCTCCACCACCACATCGAGCGGCACCGCCAGCCGCAGCCCGACAAGGTGGATGCGCTTTGGCTGTAAGGGCGTATCTGCGATCACACTGTCGATGACCAGACAATCTTCCACCGTGTGCGCTATGGGTCCGAGCGTATCCAGCGAGGGCGAGAGGGGCACAATGCCGGCTACCGGCACCCGGCGCATGGTGGGTTTGAATCCCACAAGTCCACACAGTGCGGCAGGAATACGAACTGAGCCGCCAGTGTCCGAGCCGATGGCCGCAACGCAGCTGCCACCGGCCACCGAGACCGCCGCGCCCGAGGAAGAGCCCCCGGGTATGCGTGTCGAGTCAGCAGGATTGCCGGGTGTGCCGTAGTGGGGGTTGATGCCGACCCCTGAAAATGCAAACTCGGTCATGTTGGTCTTGCCCAGCAGCGCCGCACCTGTGGCCCGCAGGCGGGCTACCACGGGGGCATCCCGCTGCGCAGGAGCAAGATCATTCAACACGACGGAGCCGGCGAGCGTTACCTCGCCTGCTGTGTCGAATAAATCCTTGATGGATATCGGCAGGCCCGCCAGCGCAGGAAGCGGGCTGCCGCGCTGCCGTGCCGTATCGGCGGCGGTAGCTGCTGCCATTGCTTCCAATGGGTACAGTTTCGTGAACACTGACTGCCGTGTTTGGGCGAGCGACAGGCTCGATTCCACAAGTTCGCTGCGACGCTGGCCATCCAGCAAACGTATGTGGGAGTGGCTTTGCTTGATCATCAGGCAGGTATTTGCGAGTGAAGAATGCGGTAGACCATAGCATATGGCCGGCTTTAACAGCCCTGTGGGAGAGAGTTGCTACAGGGTGGCGGGTTATAATCGGCGCCGTGATTTTGCCGCGCCAATGCCTGCGCGTAACCCTCTTCAAGCTGCCTTCGCCATGCTCATTCTGCCGGGCTCCAATGCCCTGTCTGCCTTTCGTATTCAGCTTTTATTATCACAACTGAAAGAGATTTATCCTGCAGTTACCGGGATAACCGGCCGCTACTGTCATTTCATCGACAGTAAGACGGCGGTCGGCCAGGGCGATCGTCTGAAACTCGAGGCCATGCTCGCGTATGGAGAAGCACCCTCGTCTGACCTGGGCAGCGAGCAATTCGTGGTCATACCCCGTTTTGGCACAATTTCTCCCTGGGCCAGTAAAGCGACCGATATCGCGCACAACTGCGGCATGTCCCACATTCACCGCATTGAGCGCGGCGTTATCTATACGGTCGCTTTAAAATCCGGACTGCTTGGCAAGCTGGCCGTGCTGGATGCACGGCAAACGGCGCGGGTGGTGGCGCTGTTGCATGATCGTATGACCGAGACCGTCATTCGCGCACCCGAGGAAGCAGCGGCACTCTTTGAAGCATTCCCCGCACAGCCGCTTGCCTACATCGATGTCAAAACTGGTGGTCGTGACGCACTGTTGAAAGCCAATGTCGAGCTTGGACTTGCGCTCTCGGATGACGAGATCGACTATCTTGACGCTG
>SYFN01000268.1 GCA_005800405.1 Burkholderiales bacterium | reverse complement strand
GTGTTCTCAATAACCTTTGCAGCTTCGGCGACCTTGATGCTGCTGGCCCGGTGTACGCCAGCGATAATGACAGATTCATACAAGTCACCCACGGCCTGGAGGGTGGCTAAATCATCCCCGGAGACCACCTTCACGATTTTGGTGATGGTGCGCTCCTTGTCGCCGGGATTTACGCGTTCCGGAGAGTAGCCGACATGGAAATCCTGCTTCCACTTCATTCCGGAATGCTTTTCCAGCAAGGGAATGCACACCTCCTCGGTCGCGCCTGGGTAAACCGTGGATTCGTACACCACGATAGCGCCCTTTTTCATGTGATGACCGACGGTCGTGGAAGAACCCACCAGCGGTGAGAAGTCAGGCGTGTGTGCATGATCCACCGGGGTAGGGACAGCCACTATGATGACATCTGCCTGATTGATGGTTTCCGGATCGGTGGATACCGTAAGCCTGGCAGCTGCCTTTAGGTCTTCGGTACTTACTTCGCCAGTGGGGTCGCAATAATTCTTGTAGCTTGCGATCTTGGCCTCAGAGAGGTCGTAGCCAATTGTCCGGTATTTCTTGCCGAACTCGATAGCTAGGGGAAGACCGACATACCCAAGGCCGACCACAGCCACCACCGTGTTTTTAGAAATACTTAACATAATGAGATCCTTCAACAGGCCGTCACTCTTGGTAATCTATGGTCTTTTGGCCACGGCGTTTGGCGGTTTCGTCACGCTTGCACGCACAAAAATAGCTGCACGACTCTACTGCTCAAAGCGTTTTAGGCACGCTACCGCCGTGCCGTTTAACGATCAACAAGCACGGACAGCGAGGTCTAGCAGGGAGATTCCGAGGCTTGTAAAAAGGAATAGATGGTGCGATAAACCCAACGGAGGTTGCTATCTTGCCACACCGTAATGATTTTGAGGAATGTTTCGGCCCAGCTTTAGCCGATTGTGCGCAGGCTGACAGAGGCAACCCGGAGAGCAGTACACGTCAAACCCGTGACTTTGTAGCGGTATAGAAGTTGAATCACAGCGTGGAAACGACCCGTGTTGAACATTTTGCAGGCCCGTGCAATGAATTCCTTGCGGGTAAGAGCCCGCATCCGTGGAGTCTGCAACTGTGTCCGCCGATTGACTTTAAATTATTCCAGAAAGTAGTAGGTTTATGCCGGGACAAGGTCCGCTCAGACCTTTTTAACAAACCCTAGCTCGATCGGTACAACCACCGGCTTGCTCATCAACTCGATCAACACCATCACCCGACGATCGCCATCCGCCATCTGATAAATCCCCTCAATCCCAGAAAACGGTCCATGCGTCAGCTGAACCCGCTCACCGACCCTGAAAAGCCGCTTAGGCTCTCCGAGCAGGCTGGCTTCGTGCGATCTGAGCAGATCAACCAAAGCATCATCAACCTTTGCAGGCTCTGCACCAAACCGAACCAGACGGCTCACACCCTTGGTTGACCGAATCGGGCTCCAGCTTTTGGCCAAAAAATCCTGTGCGAGCTTAATGAAAAGATAACGCGGGAACAAAGCCTCCTCGCTGAGCGCCAATGCGCCTTGCCGAAGTTTTTGTTTGGGAAGTAGCGGCAGGTAGCACTGATAGCCCTGCTGCTCAAGGTTCTGGACCGCGCATTTCTCCTGGCGGAGCTTGGTGTAGACGAGGTACCAGTGCATTTCAGTCTCAGTGCATATTTTGCCGTATTGTATGGTATCCGAGGGCGAGGGTGATGAGGCAGCTTAATTTTTAGGTCAGCGGCTGGCGCAGTTTAAATTATTTTTATTTTGAAAATTTTTTGATTGGTAGCGCACAAATTCTGCGGGCCTGCGGGACCGGGACGACTAGCCCGGGGTGAGAGGCTATACTCTTCCTTGACATTCGCTCCCTCGGACCCTCATGAACACCGTACCCCTTTGGGTGCAACTCCTCGCTCTGGTCATCCTGACCTGCACCTCGGCTTTTTTCTCGATCTCTGAAACCGCGCTGATGGCGCTCAACCGCCACCGGGTCAAGCACCTGGCGCGGCGCGGTTCTCGACTCGCCAAAACCACCATCTGGCTGCTGGATCACATCGATCGCATGCTATCGCTGATCCTGATCGCAAACACCCTGATCAATGCGCTGGTGACCGCGCTGGTGACGTCGATTGCGATTGCGGCATTTGGCAACAATGAAGAGGTGCTCACTATCGCTACCGCGGTGGTGGCGTTTTTTCTGATTGTGTTTGCGGAGATTACCCCCAAGGTCATCGGCGCCACGTATCCCGAGCGCATTGCTTTGCCGGCATCGATGGTGATCAAACCCCTGATCCTGATGGGTCGGCCGGTGATCTGGTTTGTGAATTTATTCGTTCGCGGCATTCTGAAATTAACGCGTATTCGTACCGGCAGCGAAATGCGTGATCAGCGTTTATCGCCAGAAGAGCTGCGCTCCATGGTGCTAGAAGGTGGCAATTTCATCCCGGTAAAGCACAAGAGTATTTTGCTGAATCTATTTGATCTTGAACGAGTGACGGTCGAAGATGTGATGACACCCCGCGCGCAGATTGAATCTTTGAACCTCTCTGTGCCAGTAGATGAAATAAAGCACCAACTCACCACCTGCTATCACAACAAGCTGCTGGTGCATGAAGGTGAAGTCAACAAGATCGCCGGCATTTTGCATGTGCGTAAAGCGATAGCACTGCTGAATCAAGAAGATGAGCTCACAGTCGATCACTTTCGTGCATTGCTAACAGCGCCGTATTTCATTCCGCCGGAAACAGATTTGTTCACTCAGCTGCAGTATTTTCAGGAAAATCAGGAACGACTGGGCGTGATCGTGGATGAGTATGGCGAGGTGCAGGGACTGGTGACGTTGGATGACATTATCGAAGAGATGGTGGGTGAATTCACCACCTCCACCCCCAGCGCATCGCGTGCAGACCAGTTCGGCTGGGACAAGCAGGGTGAGTGTCTATTGGAAGGCACAACTTCACTGCGTGATGTGAACAAGCGCCTGAATCTAAACCTGCCATTGGACGGACCCAAGACGCTCAATGGCTTGCTTCTGGAGGAGTTGCAAGATATTCCCGAGGCGAGTGTGAGTCTGAAGGTGGCTGACTGCGTGATCGAGATTGTGCAAGTGCAAGAACAGGCTATCAAGATAGTAAAGCTTTATCGGGTCGGATAGGCATCGAGAATTTCCGACTTAAACTAAAAATGGCTGGATGCGCCTCAAAGGGCGCGCCAAGGCGAGTGCGCCATGACCATGTCTTGGGTAGACGCACGGTCTGAAACTCTTGCGTCAGGATGAGATAGGAAAAGCCAAAGAACGCCCAAGCTCTGTCAGCCCCAACTGTTGTATCCAAACATCACCCCAAGTCAATTCCCTCGCAATCAACCGAGACCTCCCGCGGCCCCAAAAACAACAAACCACAACCGGCTCTGACACACAGCATCATCGGCCCGCGACATCAATCCGCGAGCCTTCATGTCCGTCACCCCCGCATCACAACCACCCGCTTCCGCTCTGCCGCGCGTACTGCTGCAGGCAAAGCTGCTGAAGACGCAGCAGGTAGAGAGCGTCACGCGCAGCAGTACCAGTGAAAAAATACCTTTCATCGATGCGTTAATCAAAAGTGGCACGCTACAGCCAGTGGCGCTGGCGCAGTTCTGCTCTCAGACTGACCTTGCCCCCGGAAAGTGGATCCCATAACGAGATGCATAATCTTGTTCATGGGAGGTGTTATGGGAAAGACAAACCGGGCGCGGTATACGCTGGAATTCAAGTTGGAAGCGGTTAGATTGAT
>SYFN01000267.1 GCA_005800405.1 Burkholderiales bacterium | reverse complement strand
CTTCCCTGACCCTGATCTGCCACCGCTGATGATTGCTCAGGAATGGATAGACCGCGTGAAAGCCGGATTGCCCGAGTTACCCGGTGCCATGCGCGAGCGCTTTGCAAAAGACTATGCCTTGTCCGAATATGATGCGATGGTACTCACGCAATCAAAAGCGATGGCCGCTTATTTTGAAGCTGTGGTAACAACCGCCGGCAAAGAGCAGGCGAAACCTGCCGCAAACTGGATGATGGGTAATGTGGCATCGACGCTGAATCGGGAGGGCATCGATATCAGCCAACCGCCGGTCAGCACAGCACAGTTAGCGGTGCTATTGAAACGCATTGCCGATGGCACGATCTCGAACAAGATCGCCAAGGAAGTGTTTGCTGCAATGTGGGAAGCGAAGTCCTCGTCAGTCGCACTGGCTGATGAGATCATCGAATCCAAGGGACTGAAACAAATCTCGGATTCCGGTGCGCTGGAAAAAATCATTGATGCGGTTCTGGCTGCAAATGCCAAGTCGGTCGAAGAGTACCGCGCGGGCAAGGAAAAGGCTTTCAACGCACTGATTGGTCAGGCGATGAAAGCGACTCAAGGCAAGGCGAATCCGGCGCAGCTCACTGAATTGCTGAAGCAGAAGTTGGGCTGATTTTTTCGAACCTACAAAGACCCCCCGCTGCCATTTGCCTGTAATTTAGGAACTCTCAGGCAGCCCCATAGCGCTCGCGATACGCCTCGACAGGTCCCTTGAATTTCGCCAATTCAGCGCTTGCACCCGGGCCGGATAGATAAGCAAACAAGTCATTCAGGTTTGCAATCGGCAACACCGGTATACCGAAACGCTGCTCGACTTCCTGCACCGCTGACAATTGTGACGGCGCGTCTTCGGCGCCACTCTTTTCCATACGATCCAGCGCAATCAGCACCGCGCACGGCGTCGCACCCTGCGCGCGGATCATTTCCACCGACTCGCGCACTGAAGTACCCGCCGAAATGACATCAACAATGATGACGACGCGGCCTACAAGCTTCGCGCCGACGATGGTGCCGCCTTCACCGTGGTCTGTGGCTTCCTTGCGGTTGTAAGCAAAATTCACGTTATGCCCTTTGGACGCAAGCGCAATAGCGGTTGCCGAAGCCAGGGTAATACCCTTGTAGGCCGGTCCGAACAGCATGTCAAAACCAATACTTGAATCCAGCAGGGTCTGTGCATAAAAGTTCGCGAGCTTGCCCAATCGCTCGCCATCATTGAACAGGCCGGCATTGAAAAAATAGGGCGATAGACGCCCGCCCTTGGTCGTGAATTCGCCGAAGCGAAGTACGCCGGCGTTGACGGAAAATTCGATGAATTGCTGGCGCAGGTTGTTCACTCAATAACCCTGAAAATGGGCCGATGGAGTCGGTATTTTAACGCGCGGACGATGCTTGTCCTTATCGGTTATCCTTGCCTTCAAATCACAAGACTCTTCTCAAGAACTCACCATGAAAATCATCTCGGCTAATTTCAACGGTATACGCTCTGCCGCCAAAAAGAATTTTTTCGAATGGATGCGCCATCAGGATGCTGATTTTATTTGTGTTCAGGAGCTCAAGGCACAACAGGCCGACATGACGGAAGACTTCCTCTCGCCCCATGGCTATCACGGCCACTTTCATTACGCCGAAAAGAAAGGCTATTCGGGCACCGGCGTCTATTCAAGACACAAACCCGGTTCAGTGACAACAGGTTTCGGTAATGCGGAATTCGATGCCGAGGGTCGCTATACCCAAGTCGATATCGGAAATCTATCAGTGATCTCGCTCTACTGCCCATCGGGTTCATCGAGCGATGAACGCCAGCAAGCGAAGTTCCGTTTCATGGATGCCTTCATGCCGCATCTGGTGGCACTGCGACAGTCTGGCCGCGAAGTGGTGATTTGCGGCGACTGGAATGTCGCACACCAGGAAATCGATCTGAAAAACTGTAAGAGTAACCAGAAAAACTCCGGCTTCCTACCTGAAGAACGGGCGTGGATGACGGCTATTTTCGATGAAGCCGGCTGGCATGATGTATACCGGTTGCTGCATCCCGCGACGACCGGTGAGGCCTATACCTGGTGGAGTAACCGGGGACAAGCCTGGGCGAATAATGTGGGTTGGCGCATTGATTATCACGCTGCCACACCGGGCATTGCTGCGACGGCCAAGAGTGCGGCTGTTTACAAGGATGAGCGGTTTTCAGATCATGCGCCGCTGACGATCAACTATGACTGGCAGCCATAGCCCGAACTATCCGAAGAACCAATAGCACACCGCTATCGACGCCAGCACCCCAGCCAAATCGGCCAACAAAGCACATCCCACCGCATGACGCACACGCTGTATGCCCACCGAACCGAAGTACGCCGCCAGTACATAAAATGTGGTCTCAGTGCTGCCCTGCATGGTCGCAGCCAGCAGTGCAGGAAAACTGTCAACGCCGTGCGTGTGCATCGTGTCGATCAGCATCGCACGGGCGGCGCTGCCCGAAAACGGTTTGACCAGTGCTGTCGGCAAGGCATCGACAAAGCGTGCATCCCAGCCCGCCCAAAGCACCGCGTCTCGAATCAACGCCAGCATAATATCGAGCGCACCGGAAGCACGCAAGACGCCCACCGCGTATAACATCGCCACGAGATAAGGCAGCAGATTTTTTGCGACCGCAAATCCCTCGCGCGCACCCTCGATGAAAACCTCATAGACCGCGACCTTACGCAGCACACCAGTCAGCAAAAATACCAGAATGAGCCCGAAGAGGATGGCATTGCCAAGCGCCGATGAGAGACTGGCCAAAGCTACCGATGAGAGCGTCGATAACAATGCAATGAAGCCACCGAGCAGCAGCGCGGTACCGAGCAGCCAACTCAACACCACCGGATCACGCCAGCGCAAGCGCTGCATGAAGACTACCGCAAAAAATCCAGCGAGCGTGGACGCTACTGTCGCCAGCAAGATGGGCAGAAAGACCAGGGTGGGATCGGGCGCGCCTTGCTGCGCGCGATACATGAAAATCGAGACAGGCAAGAGTGTCAACGATGACGCATTGAGTACCAGAAAAAGAATTTGCGCATTACTGGCGCGCTCGGGCGCTGGGTTGAGTGACTGCAGCTCGCGCATCGCTTTCAAGCCGATGGGCGTGGCAGCATTGTCCAGACCAAGCGCATTGGCGGTGAAGTTCATCGTGATCAGGCCAAGCGCCGGATGACCGGCGGGTACCTCGGGCATCAGCCGCGCAAACAGCGGCGATAACAAACGGGCAAGGCGCTCAACGAGTCCGGCTTTTTCTGCAATCTGCAAAAAGCCCAGCCAGAGTGTGAGCGTGCCGAACAATAGCATCATCACGTCGACCGACAACCGGGCCATCGCAAACAAGCTCTCGACCATAGCTGCGAAAACAGCAGGATCGCCTGCCGCCAGCCATCGCCAGAGCGCACTGGCAGCGGCCAGCAAAAAGAAACCGAGCCAGAGGAAATTAAGCATGATGTCCTCGCGCGCTCTGTTTAACTCGCGTCGTCAGAGGGGCTTACAGGCGCATTCCATGGCACGATTTTGGGCAAGAGCAGCATGCCCGGCAGCGCGAGCGCAAAGCAGATGAGAAAAAATTCAAACCAGCCGGTATGAGCAACGATGAAACCAGTAAGTGCATTGAAGAAGGTGCGCGGCACCGCTGCGAGACTAGTGAACAACGCAAACTGTGTCGCGGTGTAACGCGAATCAGTGGCAGTCGCAATGTAGGCAGTAAAAGCAGCTGTGCCCAAACCGACCGCAAAAGCTTCCAGGCCAATCACGAAGCCGAGCAGCAATGTGCTCGGCACCTCACCGGGAACGCCGGCGCCGACTTGGGCAAGTAACGCAAAACCGAGAATCGCAACTGCTTGCAGCACACCGAAAAACCAGAGGCCGCGATTGACACCCGTTTTCTCCAGCCACACTGCGCCCAGAATGCCCCCGGCAAGGCTGGCCCATAAGCCAGCGTTCTTGGCCACCAGCCCGATCTGCGTACGCGAAAACCCGAGATCCATGTAAAAGGGCGTGGCCAGTGCAGTGGCCATGGAATCACCCAGCTTGTATAAAAATATAAACGCTAAAATCATCGCGGCATGCGACCAGCCGCTGCGCTCAATGAATTCCTTGAAAGGCAGCACAACTGCCTCACGAAGCGTGCGCGGCGGCTCGCCGTAAATGCTGGGCTCGCGTATGAGCAGGGTGGTGAACACGCCGGGCAGCATGAACAAGGCGGTGATTGAAAACACCAGTTGCCAGCTGAGGAAATCCGACAGGATCAGCGAGAGCGATCCGGGTACCAGCGTCGACATTTTGTACGCATTGACGAACAGGGCGGTACCGGATCCCTGCTCGCGATCGGACAACGTCTCGCGACGATAGGCATCAATGACAATGTCCTGACTGGCCGACAGAAAAGCGACCAGACCCGCCAGGAAAACAATCATTGTCAGGTCCGTCACCGGTGAATAAAAGCCAATGCTGCCTATCGTGGCCAGCAAGGCAAGCTGCGTAAAAAACATCCAGCCGCGCCGCCGGCCCAGTATAGGAAAGCGGAAGCGATCCATCAGCGGCGACCAGAGGAATTTCCAGGTATAGGGAAAACCGACCAGCGCGAACAGCCCAATGGATTTCAGATCAACTTGCTCGGCTTTCAGCCATGCGGAGAGCAGGTTGTAGAGAATGAACAGCGGCAGCCCGGAGGTAAAACCCAGCATCACGCAAATCAGCATGTGCCGCGTAAAGTAGCGCCGCCAACCGCGCGCAGGCGCTGACGCGGGTGCAGAAGTATCCTGATTCATGTGCCGTCTTTAAAGGAAAGCGGGGGTGTCCGAAAGGACGGTATCATCGTTTGCGAAGACGAAAAACGGCGAGGCTGCCGCGCCAGTTCGGGAGAAAAGTGACCGGCGTTCCATCGTCACGCAGTGCGACGCACTCAAGTACTTCGAGACCGACTTCGTCAGCAAGTTCCTCAAAATCACTAATCGTTGCACAGCGCAGATTCGGCGTGTCATACCACGCATAAGGCAGACTCTCGGAGACGGGCATGCGCCCCGTCAGCAGCGCAACACGGTGCGGCCAATGCGCAAAATTGGGAAAAGAGACGATTGCCTCACGGCCTACTCTTGTGATGTCGCGCAATACACCTTCAACGTTTTTCATCATCTGCAGCGCCGACAGACACAAGACCGTATCAAAAGCATCATCGGCAAACATCGCCAGACCGCCTTCCATATCCTGCTGAATAACCGAGACGCCGCGTTGCACGCAGCGCGGGATGTGCGCATCGTCGATTTCAACGCCATAGCCGCTGCAATGTTTGTCGACCTGAAGGTATTCGAGCATGGCGCCGTCACCGCAACCCAGATCCAGCACGCGCGATGCAGGTGCCACCCAGTGGGCGATGAAAGCCAGGTCCGCACGCAGCCCGGCGAAGCGTTGCGTAATCATGCGGCCTCTCTCTGCGCGGCGAGCGGTTGCACTGACAATCCCTGCCAAATTCTGTCGTAATAAGAGCGTACTACCGCCATGTAGCGTGGGTCATCGAGCAAAAAAGCATCGTGGCCGTGCGGTGCATCGATTTCGGCATAGGTGACACGCCGGTCATTCTTGACCAGTGCCTGCACAATCTCGCGACTGCGCTCAGGTGCAAATCGCCAATCCGTCATGAAGGAGACCAGTAGAAATTCTGCTCGCGTATTGGCCAATGCCGCAGAGAGATCACCATGGAAAGTGCGTGCCGGATCGAAGTAATCCAGTGCCTTGGTAATCAGAAGAT
>SYFN01000266.1 GCA_005800405.1 Burkholderiales bacterium | reverse complement strand
GATTGCCAATCACTTCAATCGGTATGGCAGCCGCAAAGTCATCAATCAGATCGGGATGGACCTTGTCTTCCATCGCGTCGAGCAGTTCGTCGACTAGACGAATGAGGCTGTTTTCCATGCCCGCGATGGCACGAGGCGTCAGCGCACCGGAAATCAGTTTTCTCACGCGGGTATGCAAGGGCGGGTCGGAGAAAACCAGGCTGGTGGTGTGATGCTCGTAGAGCAGTGAATCACCGAATTTTGGTTTGAACTCGCGCTGCTTGTCTGAGCTGAAGGATTTCGGGTTCTTGAAGATCGCGATCAGCTCGTCATAGCGCGTCAGGAAGTAACTGCCATCCGGCATGGCCTTGACCGGCGCATGTTCTCGCAGCGCGCGATAAACAGGGAAGGGTGCATCATGAAAGCCCGGTGGCAATTTCAGGAGGTCGAATCGGTCAGCAATGCCGCGAGGATCTGCGAGGGTCATGAATCGCAACCTAAAGGGAATGACCCGGGGGAGTATAGGGGGAATGTCAGGGCATGAAAAATCTTGCCAAATTGAGAACGAGCGTAAAAAAACGACCCGGAGGTCGTCTTTGGTACTGCTATTGCGTTGGCAGCCAGTCAGAAGACCAGGCTGCCAGGTAACCGAAATTAACGGTTAGCGATGTACATCGTGATTTCGAAGCCGAAACGCAGATCAGTCGCTGCAGGTGTAGTCCATGCCATGATTATCTCCTAATTAGGTTTGAAATTACTGAACAGAAAACCCATCCAGCTGGTGCGATCATGAACTGAGCACCGCCAGGATGCATCTGCGAAACGCGTAAATTGGGCTCATGATTTTCATGAACAGCGTGTTGGCGCCATGCTGACCTGGGAAAGCCCGTCAGACCGGATTCCCATACTGCTATGATGCGTGGCAGAGACAGGCCGCAACAGACGCGCCCGGCTGCCATGTTGCAATGCAACCGAAGATGATCATGATGAACCCCGCCGAGACCAGGGCCTCCACTGCCGTGGGTAGTGCCACCGCATCCCGCCCCGGCGTGAGCCTGAGGCTCAAGATCAATTTGATTTTTCTGGCACTGACGCTGCTGGTTTTCCTGATCCTGATTCGGGTCGAGGTCACTTCCACGCGCGACAGTGTGCGCGAGGAGATGGAAGCGTCGAGTCGCATCGCTGCACAGTTGCTATCGCGAGTGAGCAGCGCCTACGCCCGTCGTGATCTGAACGAACTGATCGCCTTTTTGCAGGCGACCGGCCGAGTGCGTGCTAACGATATTTCCCTTTATGACAAGGCCGGCGTTTTGCGCTACCAGTCGCCGCCCTCCATGTACAAGGCCGGGCGTGACGCGCCGCATTGGTATGCCAGTCTGGTCTCCCCATCGGAAATGAAGCGAGTCATTGAAATTGATGATGCGCGGCTGGTGATTGTGACCAACCCGACGCGTGCCATTCTCGATGGCTGGGACAATCTTCGCGACATATTGCTTGCGCAATTCATCTTGTTTGTGCTGGCCGATATTGCCTTGTTCTGGCTGATCGGTCTGTGGGTCGCACCACTGGAAAAAATCGAGCGCGGTTTGAGTGAAATCGAGCGGGGTGACCATCAGGTACGCTTGCCGCCTTTGCCGGGCAAGGAGGCGGGGCAAATGGGGCGCACTTTCAATCGCATGGCACAAGCGGTCGAGGACAATATTCAAGTCCGGCAGGCCAGCGCTGAAGCGCAGGCTCGGCTCGATGCGCAGCGCGGATTTACCAAGCAGCTGCATGCGCGCATCGAAGAAGAACGTGCGGCCTTGGCGCTTGAATTGCATGATGAGTTGGGCCAGTCGCTGACCGCGATCCGCAGTATTGCCAAATCGCTGATGCAGCGTCCCGATGTCGTCGGCGGTCCGCTCGAGCAACATGCCAAGATGCTCTTTGATACGGCGGGTTTGACCTCGGATGCCATGCACCGAATGATTCCCCGGCTACGCCCCATCAAGCTCGAAGGGATGGGCCTGGTGGATGCAGTGCGTGATTTGCTGACTGAGACACAGCAAAACAATCCGGACATCCGTTTTGATCTCAAAGTCACTGGCACGGTCCCGCCATTGGAAGACACGCTCGAGTTATCCGCTTACCGAATCATTCAAGAGGCGGTTACCAACATTGTGCGTCATGCAGGTGCCTCGCTGGCGCACATTCGCATTCAGAGCAATGAAGGACAATTGACGCTTGCCATATCCGATAACGGGCGCGGCGCAGCCTCTGTGAAGCGTGAGGGCCATTATGGTGTCTGCGGCATGCAGGAACGGGCGGAGTCGCATGGTGGTCAGATCGTGTTTCAGGCCGCAGCCGAAGGCGGACTCGAAGTGGTCGTCTCGCTTCCCATCAAGGAAAGTCACAGCTTATGAAAAAAACAATCAATGTCATGCTGGTAGATGATCATGCAGTCGTACGCATGGGGTTTCGCATGTTGCTCGAAGCGACCGATGATATTCGTGTCGTTGTCGAGGCAGAGTCGGCCGAGGCGGCTTATCAACAAATATCAAGCACCCAGCCTGATGTGATCGTGATGGATATTTCGCTCGGCGGAACCATGGGTGTGGAGGCGACCCGCCGTATCGTGGCCCGCGACAAGCATGCACGCGTGCTGGGCTTGTCGTCGCATGAAGATCCGAGTTATGTGCGTTACATGCTCAAGGCCGGCGCACTCGGTTATTTGTCCAAGCGTACTGCACCGGATGAGTTGATTCATGCGATACGGCAGGTCAATGAAGGTCGCATGTATATCGACAGCCATCTATCCCAGCGCATGGCGCTGGAAGAGTTCAACGGCGAAAAAAGCCCCATCGAAGTGCTCTCGGAACGAGAGTTTGGCGTCTTTATTCAGCTCGCCAAGGGTTCATCCGTCAATCAAATCGCTGAACTTCTGAATATTTCCCCACGTACCGTCGGCACCCATCTCTACAACGTCAAGCAGAAACTCGGCGTTGCCAACCAGGCTGAACTCACGCTGATCGCGGTGCGGCATGGGTTGATTGAGTTGTAGCCAATGCGTGCTGGATACTTAGTATCTCGCGCATACATCATTAACGCCTCGGGCCTCGATCATATCTCTATCATCGTCCTTGATAGATATCCCACTCTGCTTTCGCTTCGTGGTGGTTTGACCTCAGTTCGCTTCATCCTCGTTCTCCGTTATTTCTGATCACATGATTTTTTGAATTCCGAGATTTGCTAACTTGAAAAACTGCTTTCTACGATACGTCAGCTGTCTTGCTGCCGCATTCCTTCTCGCCTCTGGTCAGGTTTTCGCCGATGCCAACATCAGCTGGGGCATTACCATCACCGGCGGTACGCCGCCACCCATCATGCGTGAAGAACCCATGCCGCCGCCTCGCGCGGGTTATGTATGGATCCTCGGTTACTGGAATTAGCAGAGCGGTACGCATGTGTGGGTATCCGGTCGCTGGGAGAGACAAAGAACAGGGTATGTCTACGTCGAGCCTGTTTAGCGGGAAGGACCCCAAGGTTGGGAATTGCATCGCGGGGGTTGGCATTCCGGTGGCAAGGTGAGGCACCGGCATGATGGAGACCACTGCCCTCCGGGGCAGCAGAAAAAAGGTCATTGCTGAAACAGGTGATGAATGAATCTGCGGTTTATGCCGGGCCAGCGCGTCGGTGTAGCAAAAGACCCGATGGGTGTCGAATGTGAGTCAATGAAATTCGACGGGTACTCGGGCTGACCGTTTCTGGGTGGCTAGCGGCATCCTTCGGTATCATGTCTGCACTATAATATTCACGTAGGCAGACAAGATGCACTTCACCAAGGCAGTCAATATTGCCGGTCTGCGAGAGATAGCGCGGCGCAAGCTTCCACGCTCTGTTTTCGGTTTTATCGATGGCGGCGCGCATGATGAACGCACCCTGCGTGACAATGAGGCTGACCTTGCGAGGCTGCGCTTTGCACCACGGGTGATGGTGGATGTCAGTCAGAGAAAGCAGTCGGTCGAGGTACTCGGCGAATCGCTGAGCTCACCCATGATCCTGGGCCCGACCGGTCTGGCGGGGTTGTTGTGGCCCGAGGGTGACCTGCACATCGCTCGTGCGACCGCGACCGCTGGTGTCGGGTTTTGTCAGTCGACCAATTCCAATTGCAGCATCGAACAACTTGCCCGGCACGGTCGAAAGGATTTCTGGTTTCAGTTGTATATCCAGAAGGACCGAGGTATGACCGATGCGCTGATACAGCGCGCCTGGGATGCCGGTTCACGTGTGCTGGTAGTTACCGTTGATCTGCCATTGCAGGGGCCGCGCGAGCGTGATATTCGCAATGGCTTTACGGTACCGCCGCGCATAGGATTCGATAATATTTTCGACTATGCGAGCAAGCTGGGCTGGTTACTGCGATTGGCCAGTGGTCCGCGCTTCACGTTCGGCAATCTCGATAATCCTGAAGCGCCAGCACAAAAGCTGGTCTCGCTGGCGCAGCACATTAGTGCGTCCTTTGATGCGTCGGTGAACTGGAAAGACCTGGAGTGGCTACGTCAGCGCTGGCAGGGGCGTATTGCCGTCAAAGGTATTTTGCGCGCCGATGATGCAGTGCGCGCGATGTCACATGGCGCAGATGCGGTCATGGTGTCCAACCATGGTGGCCGTCAGCTTGATGGTGTGCCTTCGGCAGCCGCCGCGTTGCCGGCGATTGTTGATGCCGTCAACGGCAAGATGCAGGTGTTGATGGACGGTGGCATCCGTCGTGGCAGCGATGTGGTCAAAGCGCTGGCCCTGGGGGCTGACGCCTGTCTGATCGGTCGCGCTGGTTTGTATGGATTGGCCAGTGGCGGACAAGCGGGTGTGGAAAAAGCGATCGCCCTGTTGAAAAAAGAGATCGACATCACGCTGGCGCTGCTGGGCGTGCCTGATGTTGCAGATCTGGATCGTTCGGCACTTTTTGAAGAACGGAAGCGAGAACTTTAGTGCTGACCCGATATCCGATACCTATCAGTTCTGCCTTTGAGGCAGTCAATGATAGGCAGGAGTCAAAGCATGATTACTCAGCCCAACCTGGATACCGACAAAGGGAAAGAAGATCCGCATGCGCAATCTTCGTTTGAGGATACCTCGCGGTCTGTCACACCCAAAGACGTGAATGCGTGTGATGCATCGGCGCAGGACATAACTGAACGGCATTTACAATCGCATCATCTTGTTGAAAAGCAACAGGACCTGCTTGATGAGGCGATTGATTTGAGCTTTCCTGCCAGCGATCCGTCCGCTATTGAAAGCGGGATGACTCGATTCAAGTTGCTGAAGTCGATAACGACTCCCTGACGAATCCCTAACGCAGTAGATGGACTCGCATGCCTATGCCGGCGATCAGCAAGCTCAGCAGTCCAGTGAAGGCCAGTGCTGCCTGCAGTCCCAGCCATTGCGCAATACCGCCCAGTAAGGGTGGCCCGATCATTCTGCCGGCATGCGTCATGGTGGCAACCCCGGTAATGGCCATCGCGCCTTGCTGACCGGCCGCACTGAACACAAACGGAAATACCAGCGCCAGTCCCAGTCCGGCGATGGCAAAGCCAGTCACTGCAGTCGGGGTTGCGTTGGCAAACACAGCCAGATAAATCCCGATACCGGCGACGAGTGCGCCACCACAAACCAGACGTCGGGCACCCATGGCCGCCTTGAGTCGATCGCCATGACAGCGCGATAGCAGCATCATGGCGGAGAAGGCCGCCAGCGACAGGGGTGCAAGGCTTATGGAAGCGCCAAACCGGTCTGTCATGAAAACACCACTCCAGTTGGCGATACTGCCCTCGGTCATCGCGGCCAAAAATCCCAGCGTGCCCAGCAAGGCGATGTCACCGCGCGGCAGAATAAACAAGGGTTGTTGGGTGACTGGTGCATTGCTTACGCTATCCGTACTCAGTCCTCGTACACCCAACCAGAGCAGTAGCGCGCAGGGCAGTATCAGCAAGCTGAAATGCTGTGTTGGCGAGTACCGCAGCCACGCCATGCCACTGCCGAGCATGACACCAGCAAGACCACCAGCACAGGCACAGGCATGCAGCCGCGCCATCAGGGATCGCGCCTGCAGATTTTCCTCACGCGCTGCGGCCGCATTCATACCAATATCAAAAGCACTGGCGCTGGCGCCCAAGAGAAAAACCGTGAGCATCAGCAGCGGCAGGTTGGGGGCCAGGCCAATCATGAGCACCAACGAGAGCAGTGCCAAACCTGCGATGCCGAGTTTTGTGCGTTGACTAATCTGTCCTGGCAATGGCAGGAGCAAACGTGACCGCCCAGCCGATGACCATGCCGACGACAACGCGGCCCCGAGCCCGCTGCATAACAACACGATTGAAAGTTCGCCAACGGGCAGCTGCAAGGCATCGCGCAATGCGGGTATGCGACCAGCCCAGGAACCCATGATGAGCCCAAAGCACCCAAAGAGTGCTGCAAGCGCCGGCGCTGGCGACAGCGCGCGACTGGTTGGTGACGCGACGAGGGCGGGGAATGGCAGGTAGGCATTAGGTCGCATGAGTAGGTATAAGTGATTGCAGCAGGGAACTCAGCTTTGTTCATGATTTATGGAAATAGTTTCTTGCGAGAAGAGAAATTCGATCACAGAGCGATGTGCGGCGGCGGTACTACTGGTCACTATCTTCCCGGGGATGCCGATGCAACAGATCCTCCAATCTGCTTGGTCAGCTTGCGCTCATGCCGAGGGGCGACGATGTTCAGGTAGCGTCAGGCGCAGGTGAAAATTGGACAAGAAGTAATTTATTGAGATGACGCAAAGGTATTTTGCGATTCTCAATTAGCCTTCTTTCATTCTGATTTTCGAGTGGTTCATGAACGCTCTTCATACGCATTACGATAATCTGAAGGTGGCGCGCAACGCACCACCCGAGGTGATTCGGGCCGCCTACAAGACACTGTGTCAGCAATTTCATCCAGATCGACACGGTGGTCACCCGAAAGCCACCCAAACCATCCAACTGATTAATACCGCGTATGAGATGTTGTCTGATCCGGGCAAGCGTAAACAACATGATGAATGGATCGCGAAGGCCGAGGCGCGTGAGCAAGCGCGCCGCACGGTGCGAACTCCGCCACGCTGGAACGGCCAGGAGCGACGCCGTTCATCACCCCAAAGACCTCGGGTCAAGGCTTCATTTCGCCTGCGACCCATAGTCCAGCCGGCGCGTACCGGCATTCTGTTGTGGATGCTGCAACAGCCTCGTACGCTGGCCCTATGGGCATCTATTGCGCTCACGGGTATTGTGCTTGTACTCATTTTTCATCTCTGAGCGTAGCGCTAATTTTTTCGGGGCCAGTGCGTCGATTACCTTGATGCGGTAACACGGCCTTGCTGCTTTTTCGTCAGGTATAGTGTCGCTTCGTTCCACACAAGGCGCAAAACGCGGGATCACTGCGCCCCATAAAAAGAAAGCGAGACACGCATGGCCAACGAGGCGAGCGTCGTGCTGCCTGCGCTAGTGCGCATGGGACTGGCAGCTGCCGAGGATAATCCCGAGATCGTACCCCTCACTGGCGGGGTCTCGTCGCTCATCGTGCGCGTTGAGACGCATGACGGCCCCCTGTGTATCAAACAAGCCCTGCCCGAACTGAAAGTAGCCTCACACTGGACTGCGCCGCTGGCGCGCAATCATGCCGAGCTGGCCTGGATACGCGAAGTCGCACAGACGCTCCCAAAGGCCGTGCCCGAAATTCTGGGTGAGGATGCGCAGTCGTATTGTTTTGCGATGCAGTGGTTGCCACCCGAGCGGCACCCGGTCTGGAAAATACAGCTGCGCGATGGTCCTGTCAGCCCCGATTTTGCGGCGCAGGTGGCGCATCAACTGGCGCTGATTCATGCAGCGACCGCAAACAAGCCGGCACTGGCAGAGCGCTTTGCCTATGACCGCAATTTCTTCGAGCTGCGGCTCGATCCTTACTTTGGCGTTACCGCGCAAGTGCATGTGGACTGTGCGCCGATGCTGCAGACATTGATTGAACAGACTGCGAACAATCGTCTGGCGCTCATTCACGGCGATGTCAGCCCAAAAAATATTCTCGCTGGTCCGGATGGGCCGATCTTTCTGGATGCCGAGTGCGCGGTATACGGAGATCCGGCCTTTGATGTAGCGTTTTGTTTGACGCACCTGATCGCCAAATGCCTGTGGCGTCCTGCCTGGACCGATGATTATCTGGCCTGTTTTGACGCCTTTGCCAGCCACTATCTCGCTGGGGTGGATTGGGAAGCCGTCGACGTCATCGAGGCGCGAACGGAGACCTTGCTGGCGGCGATATTGCTGGCGCGTGTCGACGGTAAATCGCCCTTGGAATATCTGACGGAATCCGACCGGGTGCAGCTCCGTGCTTTTGCACGCCGCTGGCTATTGTCGCCCGCAACCAGGCTCGCTGCGATGCGCGCCGCATGGAAAGAGGAACTTGCCGCATGAGCCCACGTATTCAATCACTGCAGTCGCGACGTATCTGGGATTCGCGCGGTCGGCCCACCGTGGAAGTCGATGTGCATCTGGAAGATGGTGCGATGGGACGCGGTATCGCTCCTGCCGGTGCATCCACCGGCAGTCATGAAGCCATCGAGTTGCGTGATGGTGGTACGCGCTTTGGGGGCTATGACGTACAAAAGGCATTGGCGAATGTCGTGCGCGAGATTGCACCGGCCATCATCGGTCACGATGCGCTTGATCAGCGCGGCGTAGATGACACCCTGATTGCGCTGGACGGTACATCAAACAAAGCGCGCCTGGGCGGTAACGCACTGATTGCGACCTCCATGGCCGTCTTGCATGCAGCGGCTGCCTCGCAGCACTTGCCTTTGTGGCGCTATCTCCAGAGCACGATGTCCTCGCCAAATGATCAATCAGTGATCTTGCCGCTGCCGGAAATTCAAATTTTTGGTGGAGGTGCGCATGCGGGGCGTCGAATTGATATTCAGGATTTGCTGGTCATGCCCGTCGGTGCGCAGAACATGGCCGAGGCATTGGCGATGGTGGCTGAAGTTTATCGTGCCGCTGGTGATCTCATGGCCGAAGCCGGTCGTCGTGCCGGTGTGGCCGATGAGGGTGGCTGGTGGCCTGATTTTGCGGACAATGAAGAGGCGCTGCAAATGCTCACGCGCGCGATCGAAAAAGCAGGCTACCGTCATGGCGAGGTGATGATTTCGCTGGATATCGCGGCGTCTGAATTCGGCAGTGGTGGTGTTTACCGTCCGGGTCTGGAGAAGCGGGCGTATGACACCGGCGAGTGGATCGAGGTATTGCTGCGCTGGTTGGCCACGTATCCGATTTTGTCCATCGAAGATCCGGTGGCCGAAGATGATACCGCCGGCATGATTGCTTTCACTGCGGCGGCAGGTCACAAAATACAGATTATTGGTGATGATTATCTGGTCACCACCGCCGCGCGTGTACGTGAGGCAGCAGCACAGAGAGCCTGCAATGCGGTACTCATCAAACCTAATCAGGCGGGAACGATCAGTGAAACCTTCGATGCACTGCAAGCGGCTAAGGCCTGTGGTTTTTCGACGGTCGTATCAGCGCGCTCTGGCGAATCGGAAGATGTGATGATTTCTCACTTGTCGGTTGGCTGGAATGCCGGACAACTGAAGGTCGGTTCATTCGCCCGTAGCGAACGTATGGCGAAGTGGAATGAATTGCTGCGCATCGAAGAAGCGCTGGGTGCGAGAGCGCGATATGCGGGTGCAGATGTCTTGCCGGCGTCGGTATCTGACATCTGAAGCGGGTCTGTTGCGGGTTCAAGCTATTCGTTGTTCGCTCGAAAAAATTATTTTTCCTACGGTATCAGCACCGATGCCGCGTGTCAGAAACGCAGCGCGCGCTTGAGCAATTTGCCATTGGCATTTCGGGGCAGCGGCCCCTCAGTCAACACCACCTGCTCAGGCACTTTGTAATCAGCGAGCCGCGCCGCGCAATGGGTGCGCACCGTATCCGCAGTCAGCGTTTTGTCGGTTGTGTACAGATAGGCGTGCACGCGCTCGCCGAGCACGGGGCAGGGATGACCGACCACGGCGGCTTCGACCACACCGGGTACGGACATCAGCACGTTTTCCACCTCAACCGAATAAATCTTGAAACCACCTCGGTTGATCATGTCCTTGATGCGATCGAAGATGCGTACCAGCCCCTGTTCATCAATGGCGCCAATGTCGCCAGAGCGCCAGCAGCCTTCGGCAAAACCTTTGGCAGTCGCTTCCGGATTATCCCAGTAGCCCGGCACCACTATCGGGCCACCTATCCAGAGCTCACCGGATTCGCCTGTGGCCACCGGTTGTCCCTCATCATTCATCACGCGAATGTCACCACAGGGCACCGCAATGCCAACGCTGTCGCTGTGAATCGCGGAGAGCCCAAGCGGCATGATGGTGGCGGGCGAGGTGACCTCGGTGGAGCCGTAGCAGTTCACCAACGTGAGTCCCGGTATCGCTTCAGCCAGTGCTTCTACGGTAGGTACTGGCATGGGCGCACCGCCATAACCGCCGACACGCCAACGACTCAGATCCAGTGTGCGAAATTCCGGTTGCATCAGACAGAGCTGATACATCGCGGGTACCAGCAACGAGTAGGTGATGCGCTCACGCGCAGCGAGTTGAACAAAAGCCGCTGCCTTGAACTCGGGCACGATCACCAGTGTGCCGGCCACATGGACCATCACCGCAATCAATGCGATCAGACCGGTCACATGGCTGGCCGGTACGGCCAGCGCGGCGCGATCATCGTGGCCGAGTTTTAGCGCGATCTCGAAGTGAATCGCCGAATGCGCAATATTGAAATGCGTGAGCATCGCGCCTTTGGGATTGCCGGTAGTGCCTGAGGTGTAAAGAATGCAGGCGCAGGCCTCTTCATCGACGGTTGCAGGCGCAATATCGGGCCCATTGAGCGAGGAGAGTGTCTCGCCTTTGACACCAGTGGAAATGCGCAGCCGCAAGTCGGGTGCCGTGGCACTGTCCGGAACGCGATCGGCGAGATCATCATCAAAGACAATGCCGGCGGCGCCACATTGTTGGATGATGTAAGCCAGACCGGGACCTTGCTCACGCGTGCCTACGGGTACCGCGATCGCGCCCAGTTTTTGCAGAGCGAAGAGGACCGATACGAATTCAGCGCGATTGCTGATGAACATGACCACGCGCTCGCCCACCTGCAGACTACGCGCCGAGAACCCATGTGCAATGCGATTGATTTCAGCATCGAGCTGTCGGTAGGTCCAGCGTTGGTGATCGCAAGTCAGTGCCTCGTGTTCAGGACGGGTTGCGATCGCCTGAGAGAACATCGCGTAAAACGACGGTGGTCGAACCGTAAAGCAGCGAAGCGACCGATCACCGAAGTGGATCTCGGTGCGCGTGTCGGGCAGTGTGATGTGGTGACGCCAGTCGATCATGCGGAAAATCTTGTATGCGAAAATTTGATGAACATCATTGCGCCGGTGAATTGGCACCGCGCTCGATCACGATCTCTGCATCCAGCAGGCTGCGTGAATGGTTGAGACCCGATTGGGCGATCAGTACCGAGAGTTCACTGCCACGCAGACCGGCGATCACTTCAGATAAACGCGCTGAGAGCGCCGGTGTCACACCTTCGAAGGGCTCATCGAGCAACAAAAGTCGCGTACCGATAGCCAGTGCGCGTCCCAGTGCGACGAGTTTTTGCTGGCCGCCCGAGAGCAGAAGTGCGCGTCTGTCGCGCATGCTGTTCAATTCAGGCAGGATGTCGTAGACGAAATTCAGACGCGGTCCGGTGTTGACCATTTTGGAAGCCCACAGCGGTACCAGAATATTTTCTTCCACTGTCAGTTCGGGTACCAGCCCGCGATCTTCAGGCATGTAGCCAATGCCCAGGCTGGCGCGCGCATGTCGCGGCAGCGATGAAAGATCCTGATTGTCGAAACGAATCGAACCACTGGTCAGTGGCAAGTGACCCATGATGGCACGCAGGGTGGTGGTTTTGCCCGCACCATTACGACCGATGAGCCCGATCATCTGGCCCTGTTCGACTTCCAGTGTCATGCTGCGCAGCACCTGTGCCGACTGTATCGAGACAGCGATGTTGGCGATCTCAAGCATGATCTTGCGCTTCGCTGAAATCACCGGTGACGTAGCGTTTTACGTCAGTCATGGCCAGCGCCTTTTCGGGTACATCATCGGCGATGATACGGCCGCTGTAGAACGCGACTACGCGGTCGCCGTAACGTTCGACGATATCCATGTCATGCTCGACAAAAAGTACAGTCACATTTTCTTGATTGAGCGCACGCATGACCGTGTCCATCATCGGAAATTTCTCATCGGCAGAGACGCCCGAAGTAGGTTCGTCCAGCAGTAGTACTTTAGGCTGGCGCGTCAATGCCATCGCGATATCCAGTAGTTTGCGCACACCACCAGGCAGTTCGCCCACCAGCCTATCTTCATGTGCACCCAACTCGAAGCGCGCAAGCATCGATTGCGCGCGTTCGATGGCAGCGATGTTTTTTGCAGGTTGCCAGAATGACAATGCGCCTTGTTGCGAAGCGATTGCTGCGAGCATGTTGTCGAGTACCGAGAGATCTTTGTAGAGCTGAGGTATCTGAAAAGAACGCGCAACACCCATACGGGCAATCTGTCTCGGTTCGAGTCCGACGATATTGTCACCGTCGAGCAGGATCTGGCCAGCGTCCGGCTGTAGGTAACCGGTGAGCATATTGACGAACGTGGTCTTGCCTGCGCCATTGCTGCCGATCAAACTGACACGCTGTCCTTGCGGTATGTCGAGATGAATGTCGGCAGCCGCAGTTACAGCGCCGAAATTTTTTTGTACGCCGCGCGCGACGATGGCTGAGCGTTGCTGCGTCATGTCGTCGCTCCTTTGTTTCGGGTTGACGCATACCGCGTTGCCCACAAGGAGCCGATGCCGCTCGGCAGAAACCGTATCACCGCCAACAGGAATAATCCCAGTGCCAGTTGCCAGCTGTTCGGAAAATAGGCGCTGGAGAATGAACGCACGATTTCCAGTACGGTGGAGGCGATGAAGGCTGCGAGCACGCTATGGTGTCCGGCCAGAATCGCGACAAAGACGAAATCGCCTGAGCGTGTCCAGAAACTGAAATCAGGCTCGACGTGCCCTAGAGATATTACCGCCAGCGCGCCACCCAGACCGCCGCAAAATGCGGCGATGACGAAGTTACCGGCAATCAGACCGCGCACCGAGCTGCCGAGATACTCGACACGAATCTCGTTATCGCGCGCGGCCAGTGCCACCAGTCCGCGCGTGGAATCAAAATAGATGCGCATGGTGATACCGACGACACCCGCCAGGGTTACTGTGACGCCATAGTTGGCGTAGTTGCTCCAGCTATCGGCCGGCCGCATGCCAAAGAAGGTCGCGCGGCCCATATTGAAACCATCGGAGCCACCCAGCGATTCGGATTTCACCAACAAGCCAAACAGCACCATGGATAGCGCCAATGAGAGCATCGCGAAAAAAATACCGCGATATCGAGCGATCAGCCACGCAAACGGCGCAGCCACCAGCGCAGCAAGTAGCCCACCCGAGATGGCCAGGGTAAGTGCGTCGGTGATGCCGAGCCGACCAAAAGCCAGCGCGGCGCTGTAGCCACCGATCGCGAACACCAGACCCTGCCCGAATGAGACCACGCCACTACGCATGAGCAGCGTAATGCCGAGTGATACCAGTCCGTTGGCTGCGGCCATAGTGATGAGGAAGGTAAGCCAGCGTGGCATCGCAGTACCCGCCAGCAGCAGCAAGACGATGCACAACAAACCAGCGGCAAATGTGCGCGAGAGCGCAAAACTTCCCTGCGTCATTTCAAATTTTCCTTGCCTGTATGCGCTGGAAGAGTCCCTCAGGCCGGAACATCAGCACGACGGCCATCACGAGATAAATGGAGAACAGCTCTGCGACTGGCATCAGATGCACGGCAGACGAGCGTGCGATGCCAACGATGAGTGCGCCGACAGCGGTGCCCGGAATACTGCCCAGCCCGCCGATAATTACCACGGCGAACGACACGATGATCACGCCCACCGAGACGCCAGGTTGCACCGAAATCATCGGTGCCGTGAGCGCGCCACCCAGCGCAGCGAGAAAAATACCCGCGGCAAATGCGAGCGTGTAGATACGAGAGACATTCACGCCCATGCTGGAAGCGATTTCCTCGCTGTGAATCACGGCCAGCACCAGCTTGCCGATACGCGTGCGATTCAGACCCCACCAGACACCATAGCCGACCACGATGGCAAGCAGCACCAGCATGAAGTCATAGCCCACATAGGAGAGGGTGCCAATATCGATTGTACCGAACAGCATGTAGGGCTCAGATACATAGAGCGGATTGACGCCCCAGACCAGTTTCGTTACGTCTTCAAGAATCAGGAAGAGTGCGAATGTCACAAGAACCAGCAGCACTTCATCGCGCCCGTAAAAGACACGCAGCAAACCCCGTTCGCACAGCGGTGCTACGAGTGCCGCGACCGCGACGGCCGCCAACAGCATGGCTACGATCGAGAGCTCGGGCGCGAGCTGCATGCTGGCAAACCAGCCCACCAGGCTGGCTGCCGCATACGCGCCTAATGCATAGAAACTACCATGGGCGACGTTGAGGATTTTCAGGATACCGAAAACCAGCGTCAACCCGAGTGCGACAATGAACAGCCAGGACGCATAGGTGAGGCCGTCAATCAGAATGGTCAGAAGCAGGGTCATCTCAGGCAGTAGGCGCGCTTTGCGTTAATTGCATTTCGCGCCGAGAAAGCCTGCTTTCATCCAGTCTTCCGATTTCATGTTCGCCGGTGGGTTCACGCACTCGGCGGCGAAGCGCTGTATGTCTTCCAGTACGACCAGTTTTTTCGCTGCATCCCACTTGGTGCGACCAATGGCGGTCGGCTGTATTGCCTGGTGTCCATTCCCCAATGCCATTTTCACACGACCACCCGGCGCATCCCATTCCGAGCCAGTGAGTGCAGCAACGATTTGCTCTGTGTTTGGCTTTTTACCACCATTGGCTGCCATCGCTTTTTCCACCGCTAGCTTGAGCCCCATGAGCGCCTGTGCCATGCGATAGGGTGCCTGTACCGGGTACACGTTCCACTGACTTTGGTACAGATTCCACCACCAGTCATTGAGCGCCGATTTTGGCGCCAGCATGCCGTAGGCACCGCGCGCGCCAAGCACAACGCCCTCGGGCATTTTGTCGCCCAGCGGTACCAGCACGTGATCTGCTGCTGTGAGTACCACTTGCGATTTTTTGAACAACCCGCGCGGCGCAGACTGAAGAATCATCGCCTGCAAATCACCGCCCCACAGGCTGGAGTGGGTGATGTCGGCCGGGGTAGACATGAGCTGCGAGATTTCAGTACCGTACTGGCCTGCACCGAACTT
>SYFN01000265.1 GCA_005800405.1 Burkholderiales bacterium | reverse complement strand
TCAGGTTCGACCAGCACCACATGAAACAAAGCCACCTCCGCATGAGTTCATTTTTCCGGTGTGCGTGCAAAAACGGCGTTCGTTACCCGTCGTGCGCCATGGCGCTTCATGCAGGCAGCCAGTTCGTTGAGCGTATCACCCGTCGTGATCACGTCATCCACCAGCAGTACATGCCGATTTTGCACGGATGCGCCGAGCGGTAACGCAAAAGCGCCGCGCATGTTAACCCGTCTTTCATTGAGCGGTAATCAGGCCTGCGGCTGCGTATCCCGAACTCGCACGCACATTTGAACTCGTAAGGGTATGTCGGTATGCCGCGAGACTGAGCGCGCAATTTCGCTGGCCTGATTTAAGCCGCGCTGGGCCAATCTGGCTGCAGACAACGGTACTGGGATGATTATGTCGGGCGTGTTGGTGAGTTGCCTTTGCATGACCCTCGCCAGCACCTGCCCGAAGGATTCTGCCAGTGTCAGACAGGAGCGAAACTTCAGGTCCTGTGCCAGCAAATCCGAAGGCGCCGCATAGTCGCAAGCGACGACGGTGGCATCGAACGCAGGGGGTGCCCGCAGGCAGACGCCACAAATTTTTGCATGCAGATGCGGCATTCTCCGTCCACAGATCTCGCAATGCGCGGGCGCGTTCGCTAAAAATTGAATGCTGCACGCGGCGCAGAGCGCATGCTGACTATCGCCATGACACAAAGCACAGCTACCCGGCAGGACGGACCCAAAAACAGTACCAATGCAGCGTAAAAATGAACCCAAGCGTGAGCGACCCATAGCTCATACAAGTGCAGAAAAAAACTCAATACCATGGCAACCCCGCTGCGTTACACTGCACCGAATTATCTCATCACGACCGTGTGTCTTGCGCATGAAGTCTGTTCAATCAACGATGAACCCCATTGACCTCGTGGGTTTGTCTGCAGGCCTTGTACTTCATTGATGGCCTCGTCCTCCTCGCCCCCAGAGTCACAACGCGTGAGCGCGCCGATTTCACTTGTGCAGGTTCGCCGGCTGTTTTCTCGTCCTGAGCGAGTGGCGGAATCGCAGTTTCTGCGGCGCGAGATTGCAGGGCGCATGTTCGAGCGGCTATCGCTGATCAAAATTGACCCTTTGCAGGTACTTGATGCCGGTTGCGGTGAGGGCGATGATTTGCTCACGCTGCGTCAGCATTTTCCCCGGTCGGCATTGTTGGGGCTGGACGCTGCGATGGCGATGCTGCATGAAACGCGGCAGCGCGAAACTCGTTCATGGTCGGGCATGCAGAGACTCATGCGCGCATTGCGGGTGGGTGGTCAGCACCTCTCTGCAGACGCGTCGTTGGTTTGTGGAGATTTTGGTCAACTGCCGTTGAAAGCTGGCGGCATGGATTTGGTCTGGTCCAATCTGGCCTTGCATTGGCATCCGCAGCCGCACCGTGTGCTGGCCGAATGGGCGCGCATTTTGCGTGTTGATGGCTTGTTGATGTTTTGCTGTTTCGGTCCCGACACGTTGAAGGAATTGCGCGAAGTGGCGGCTGTCGCAGGTCATCATGCGCGTGTACTGCCTTTTGTGGATTTGCATGACTACGGCGATATGGTAGTCAGTGCGGGGTTTGCGTCACCGGTCATGGATATGGAAAAGCTGAATATCACTTATTCATCCGCGGCGAAATTGCTGGATGATGTGCGCGCATTTGGTGGTAATCCGCTGAAAGACCGCTCGCGTGGGCTGATGTCGCGTCAGCAAGCACAGTCATTGAATCGCGCGCTGGAGCAGCTATCGGACCGGGATGGCAGGCTCAGACTCACAGTCGAGGTCATCTATGGCCATGCTTTCCGGGCCCGACCGCGAACCACTGGCACGGGAGAGCCTATTGTTCATTTCGAACAACGGAAAATTTGAACAACCTGTGCAAAATTTGACTGGTGGGTTACACCGTCTGATGATGCCTTGTACAGTTGGCGGCAGTTATTTTTTTCGCTTATACTCCGCAGGCTTTGGGCTAGTCATTGCCCACCGATTTTCCAGAGTGGATGTGGTGAGATGGCGACGCGAGAATGGGTCTTGAAGAGAAATTGCTCGATTTCGCCCGGGCAGCTGGCTCAGTCGTATCTGGCGATCTGTGGTGCTTCGCTGTTGGTTGCAAGCTATTTCACCTGGCAAGGCGCTTGGTTGATTATGGTCTTTGCAGTGCTGGAAATGGCAGCGGTAGCGACGGCCTTTGTGTATTTCGGTCGGCACGCAACGGACCGCGAGTGCATCGCGCTCAATGAAGCAGAGTTGGTCGTCGAGTTGGTACGGGCAGAGAAGATTAGTCAATTTCGCCTCGATCCCTGGCGCACGCGGGTTGCGATGCCGGCACTCAGGCACGGATTGATCGGGCTCGAAGGAAACGCAGGCAGGGTCGAGGTGGGGCGATTCCTCACTGAACGTAAGCGACGTGAATTCGCCAGAGAACTGAATCAGGAACTTCTCGGTTATCGAATCAGTGTGTAACCGGGAACGAAAGTATTAAACGGAATATTCAATCAGGCTTTGAGGACATTATGAACTACGTGAAGCGCCTTACCCTGCTGTCCATGGCGGCTCTCGGACTGACGATCTTCGGTTCGGCATCCGCATTCAACAACATGGAGGGTGGCCCGGCTGTGCATCAGCTCAATTTCCAGACGCCGGTGACGGCTATTGCTGCCGATATCTATGTTCTGCACAACTGGATGATCGGCATTTGCGTGGCGATCTTCATTGCTGTGTTCGGCGTCATGTTCTACTCCATCCTCAAGCACCGCAAATCGCTGGGTCACAAATCGGCCAGCTTTCACGAGAGCACCACCGTAGAAATCGCCTGGACCGTGGTGCCTTTCGTTATCGTGGTGCTGATGGCGCTGCCAGCAACCAAGACCGTGGTTGCGATGAAAGATACTTCGAACGCCGACATCACCATCAAAGCAACCGGCATGCAGTGGAAGTGGGGCTACGACTACCTGAAGGGCGACGGCGAAGGCGTTGCCTTTTTGTCGGCGCTGTCCACGCCGCGCGATCAAATCAATGGCGCCGCACCGAAAGGCGACAACTACCTGCTCGAAGTCGATCATCCGCTCGTCGTGCCGGTCAACAAAAAGATTCGTATCGTGACAACCGCCAACGACGTGATCCATGCGTGGGGTGTTCCCGCACTGGGCGTCAAACAGGATGCGATTCCCGGTTTCGTGCGCGACACCTGGTTCAAGGCCGAAAAGGTTGGTACTTACCGCGGTAACTGCTACGAGCTTTGCGGCAAGGAACACGCGTTCATGCCTATTGTCGTGAATGTGGTGAGCGAAGAGGATTACATTAAATGGGTGGCCGACCAGAAAAAGGCAATGGCCGCTCATGCCGATGATCCGAACAAGAACTGGACTGTCGCTGAGCTGGCTGCCCGTGGCGAAAAAGTGTACGCCGCCAATTGTGTTGCCTGCCACCAGGCCAATGGCAAGGGTGTGCCGGGCGCATTCCCTGCCCTCGATGGATCGCAGATGGTCAATGGTCCGCAAGATGGACAAGTTGCGATTCTGCTGAACGGCAAGAACGCCATGCCGGCCTGGAAGGGCACCCTGTCAGATACCGAGATCGCGGCTGTCATTACCTATACACGGAACAGCTGGTCTAACAAAGCTGACGACAACATTGTTCAGCCCGCCGAAGTTCTGGCTGCGCGCAAGTAATCGAGAATAATCAGGAGAAACCTCATGAGCACTACTCTGGATCACGCCCACGGTCACGCTGACCACGCGCACGACGACCACCTTCCGCACGGCTGGCGTCGCTGGCTGTATGCAACCAACCACAAAGACATCGGTACGCTCTATCTGTGGTTTTCGTTCGTGATGCTGCTGACCGGCGGTGTTATGGCGTTGGGCATCCGCGCTGAACTGTTCAAACCCGGCCTGCAATTGCTCCAGCCGGAGTTTTTCAATCAGCTGACTACAATGCACGGCCTGATCATGGTGTTCGGTGCGATCATGCCGGCCTTCGTTGGTTTTGCCAACTGGATGATCCCCCTGCAGATCGGCGCGGCTGATATGGCGTTTGCCCGGATGAACAACTTCTCGTTCTGGTTATTGCCACCCGCGGCGATTTTGCTCGTGTCATCGTTCCTGATGCCCGGCGGTGCAACGGCCGCTGGCTGGACGCTGTATGCACCACTCTCTACCCAGATGGGTATTGGCATGGACATGGGTATTTTCGCGATGCACATCATGGGCGCATCGTCGATCATGGGTTCGATCAACATCATCACCACCATCCTGAATAT
>SYFN01000264.1 GCA_005800405.1 Burkholderiales bacterium | reverse complement strand
TGCAGCGGAACAATCCGCTTAAAGCGGATAAATTCGCAGCGTTTTTAACAAACTTTTAAAATAATTGCCCAAAAATTAGGCAGTTCAAAAATTGCTGAGTAAAGTTCCTTGTAAAAGGGATTTGTTCAGCGCTTCCCTAAGAAAACCACTGGATTTGGGTGATTTCACTACCCTTGGCTGTCGCGCCGCACGCATCGAAACGCCAAACTGGCTTTGGGAGCGCCGGCCACCTGTTCGCGCACGCGCACAGATTCCGACCTGCTGGCTGGCGATTAGCCTTATCGAGGGGAAGAATCGTCAAGTCAGACGAATGACAGCCGCCGTCGGCTTGCCAACGCTAAGGCTGGTGCGCAGTAGCATTGGACCGTTTTCTCTGGCCACGCATCCGCTGATGCCGGGCGAGTGGCTAGACGTGGGTGAGGACGTATGGCACAAAGTCGACTGAACCTACCGTGGCGAGGTTTACAATCTCACTGCTTAGATTGGACAACCTTCATAATGAAAATCATTTTCTACATTGCCGGCGCATGGATCTTGGCTGCATTTTTTTCAGCCAGTCAGGCGCAGCAGACATTCCCGACCACACCGCTGAATGTCGGCGTCCATTTAATTAAGGCAGAAGTCGCTGTCAGCGACGAGCAGCGTGGTCAGGGCCTGATGTTTCGCGAAAAAATGGCCCCCAATGAAGGTATGGTGTTCCGCTTTCCGGAGACACGGCATTTTTGCATGTGGATGAAGAACACCTTGCTTCCGCTGTCGGTTGCCTTCATTGATGAGAAGGGTCGCATCATCAATATTGAGGACATGCAACCGCAAACCCTGAATGCGCATTGTGCGAAAAAACCCGCTCGATTCGCGCTGGAGATGAATCAGGGCTGGTTCAGGCAGAAGAACATCCGGGCTGGCGCAAAAATCACCGGTTTGCCTCAATAAAAAAACCGCCCAGGTTTTATCCGGCGGGTTTCCGATTACTGGCGTTGAACCGCACCAACGCCGTTGTTTCGTGGTTCGAGCTTATCGCTGCAAGCCCTCTGAGCCAACACAGCACATGGCCCACCAAAACAAAAATTTACGCAAGCGCCTTGATCGCAGCCGAAAGACGGCTCTTGTGTCGGGCTACCTTGTTCTTGTGCACGATTTTTTTATCAGCGATGCGGTCAATCACGGATACCGACGCCTGGAAAACAGCTGCAGCAGCTGGCTTGTCGCCAGCTTCGATCGCCTTACGGACGGCCTTGATGGCCGTGCGTAGTGTTGAGCGCTGGCTGGAATTGTGTACGTTCAGTTTTACTGCTTGACGGGCGCGCTTGCGTGCCTGGGCTGTATTGGCCATGACTTGTTTCCTGACAATGGGACTCGGGAGCTTGCCCCGGGCGTAATTCGAAAGAACTAGAGTATAGCGGGTTTTTGTCCTCAGGACAAACGGCGATGGCCGCGTCCATTCGACGCGCGACCGAGCAAAATCAGGACCTATTAGTTTTTATAAAAGCAATTCCTTATGAAATTTGTCTGAAACCTGCGGATATAATCGACCGCCATGAACTTGCATAAAACGCTAGCCACCGTTTCTGGCATGACGATGCTCTCACGCATCACCGGGCTGATCCGCGAGTTCCTGGTGGCACGAACTTTCGGTGCCTCGATCTACACCGACGCTTTTTTCGTTGCTTTCCGCATCCCCAATCTGCTACGCCGGCTTTTTGCCGAGGGCGCATTTTCGCAGGCCTTTGTGCCTATCATTGCGGAATATAAAAACCAGCAAGGCAATCGAGCCACCCGCACTTTGGCTGACCATGTGGCAACCGTGATGTTCTGGACACTGCTTACTACGACGATATTGGGCATCATTGGCGCGCCTATGGTCGTTTTATTAATGGCCAGTGGGTTTCGCTCGGATCCGGTGGCACTGTCGCTATCGGTCACCATGACCCAGATCATGTTTCCCTACATTCTGTTCATGTCGCTGGTTGCATTGGCGGGCGGCATTCTGAATACCTGGCGGGAATTCCGTGTACCTGCTTTTACGCCGGTTCTTCTCAATATGTCTTTTATCGCTGGTGCGATTTTTCTGGCGCCGCAACTCTCTCAGCCAGTGTACGCGCTGGCGATTGCCGTGTTCATCGGTGGTGTACTTCAGCTATGGTTTCAGGTCCCAGCCTTGCGCAAAATTGGCATGCTGCCGCGTATCGGAATGAATCCGGTAGCAGCGCTCAGAGATCCGGGCGTCCGTCGGGTGCTACGGCAAATGCTGCCAGCCACATTCGCGGTATCAGCGGCGCAGATCAGTTTGATCATCAACACCAATATCGCCTCCCACCTGCCTGATGGCAGCGTGTCCTGGCTCTCTTACGCAGATCGCCTGATGGAACTACCCACCGCGCTCCTTGGCGTGGCGCTGGGCACTATTCTGCTGCCCAACTTGTCCAAAGCGCATGCTTGTGGAGACCACAGCGAATATTCTTCCTTGCTCGATTGGGGTCTCAGGCTCACCATTTTGCTCGCCACACCGGCGGCTGTTGCCCTCATGGTTTTGTCCGAGCCCATTACGACGACACTTTTTCATTACGGAAAATTTGATGCGATCTCAGTCGCGATGACATCCAAAGCACTGGTGGCTTACGGCGTTGGGCTGATGGGTCTGATATTGGTCAAGATACTGGCGCCCGGTTTTTACGCAAAACAGGATATCCGCACCCCAGTCAAGATCGGCATCGGGGTTCTACTGGTCACACAACTCATGAATATCGTCTTCGTTCCCTGGATCGCCCACGCGGGTCTTGCGCTCTCAATAGGGTTAGGCGCCACACTCAATGCGCTCTTTCTCTACATCGGCCTTCGACGCAAGGGAATTTACATACCGCTGTCGGGCTGGACATTTTTTTCGATTCGCGTGATCGGAGCGCTGTTCCTGCTTGCGGGCATTGGCTTTTGGGTGACCGCCCGTTTTGACTGGATTGCACTGCAAACCGTACCCATGATGCGTGTTGGCGCATTGACGCTGGTCATGTTCGTTTGCGCGGGCAGCTATTTCGGTGCGCTGGCCTTGATGGGCTTCCGATTCGCCGACTTCAAACGTGAATCGAGCTGAGCAGACTGACGATGATCAAATCCAATGATTACTTCGCTTCGCTGGTGCAGGACGATGCGCAAATTCCCTTGTTCGAAGCGGCGCTTTGCATTGCGCAAGATGATGAGCGTCCGCTTGATCTGCATGCTTCCCTGACGGACATTGATAAATTTGCCCTACGACTCAAACGTCGGTTGCACGCTGACATTGCGCCAATTCCCAAACTGCGGCTTCTCAATAATTTTTTCTATCAAGAGCTCGGCTTCTCGGGCAACTTTAACGACTACTACAACCCCGATAACAGCTATCTGCACAAAGTCTTGTCAACGCGACGCGGCATTCCGATTTCGCTGGCAGTGATTTACATGGAACTTGCGCAGCAGATCGGGTTAGATGTCAAGGGTATTTCATTCCCTGGTCATTTTCTGATGAAACTCTCGATAAAGACAGGGGACATCATTCTCGACCCATTCAATGGCGCGAGTCTCTCGCGCGAGGAAATTGAGGAGCGCCTGGAGCCCTACTTTATCAATGGTCGAAATCCGAATGATCCACCGCTGGCCAGCTATCTGGCCAATGCTACCGAGCGCAGCATTCTGGTTAGCATGCTGCGCAACCTGAAGGCCGTGTATGCCGAACAGCCGCACTGGAAAGTATTTTTGAATGTTCAGCAGAAACTGGTAATCCTGCTGCCGGATGACATCGAAGAACGACGCGACCGCGGCCTCGCCTATGCCCATCTGGACTGCCCCAGCGCCGCGTTACAGGATCTCGAGGCATATCTCGCTCAATGCCCTCAAGCGACCGATGCAGAATTGTTGCGCATGCGGCTACCTGCATTACGCGCTGCAAATCGCAAGATCAACTAAATAGTCTGGCGTTTTTTATTATCAGATTCGGCTAATACACAATGAGAGATGTTTGGCAGCAGAACGATAAACGCTGTCCTGAAATCGGTACTCAGCTTTTGGCACGTACCTCCATCGCCTCCCAGCGCTCCAGCGCCGACATCAGTAACTCATCGATCTCGCCGTAGCGCTGGTTGAGTTTTTGCGCCTGATCTGGTTGATTACGATACAGCTCGGCGTCGATCAGCTTTGCTGAAATCTCTGCCTGCTCGGCCTCCAACGCAGCGATCAGTTCCGGTAACTGCTCGAGTTCGCGCTGCTCCTTGAAACTGAGTTTTTTGGGCTTTTCTTTTGTCGCAGCGGGTGCCAGTACCGATTTCACCGCTGGCTTGGCGACTCCGGGAGCAGCACCTGTCGCTCCCCGATATCGCACGCGCTCCCAATCGGAGTAACCACCGATGTATTCACACCATACGCCCTCACCCTCGGCCACGATCACCTGAGTCACCACATTGTCCAGAAAAGTACGATCGTGACTCACCAAAAAAACAGTGCCTGTGTACTCCTCGAGCAATTGCTCAAGTAATTCAAGCGTGTCGATGTCGAGGTCATTGGTCGGCTCATCCAGCACCAGCACATTGGCGGGTTTTGCAAACAAGCGCGCCAACAGCAAACGATTGCGCTCGCCACCCGAGAGGCTCGAAACGGGAGACCGCGCGCGCTCAGGCGCAAACAAAAAATCGCCGAGATACGTCATCACGTGCTTGCGCTGTCCATTCACTTCCACCCAGTCGCTGCCGGGCGCGATGGTATCGGTCAGGCTGGCCTGATCATCAAGCTGCTCGCGCATCTGATCAAAATAGGCTATCTGAAGCTTGCTGCCTTGCTTCACCGCGCCGACATCAGGCTGCTCCTGACCGAGGATGAGCTTCAACAAGGTGGTCTTGCCGGCGCCATTCACACCGATCAGGCCAACTTTGTCACCTCGCATAATCGTGGCATCCAGATGACGTGCGATCACTTTACTGCCATATGCCTTGCTCACATTCGTGAGCTCGGCGACGATTTTTCCGGAGCGTTCGCTGGCGGCCACTTCCATCCGTACCTGACCTTGCTGGTCACGCCGGCGAGAACGCTCTTCGCGTAATTGCTCCAGTCGTCGGACACGGCCTTCATTGCGCGTACGACGTGCCTCAATGCCCTTGCGTATCCAGACTTCTTCCTGCGCCAGCACCTTGTCAAACTTCGCGTTTTCTATCGATTCAATCGCCAGCTGCTCAGCTTTGCGTGCCAGATAGGAGGTGAAATTTCCGGGGTAAGAGCGCAAGCGTCCCCGATCAAGCTCGACAATGCGTGTGGCCACGTTATCGAGAAAACTCCGGTCATGCGTGATAAACAACACACTGCCACGCAGATCACGAAGCAGCGTCTCCAGCCACGCGATGGATGAAAAATCCAGATGGTTGGTAGGCTCGTCAAATATCAACACATCCGGTGCGGATACCAGTGCGCGCGCGAGTGCGACTCGCTTTTTCATACCACCCGAGAGTGTCTGAATCTGTCGCTCGCCATCAAGATTCAATTTTTGCAATGTCGTTTGTACACGGTTGGCCAGATTCCATCCGTCCACCACGTCCAAACGTGCCTGTACCTGCTGCATGCGGTCCATCAGCCCCTGATCATCACCCTCGCCCAGGCTCGCCGCAAGCTGGTCGTACTCCTCCAGCAGCGCGCGGGTTCCAGACATACCCTCGGCCACTGCATCGAAGACCGAGCCGGAAGGATCAAATACCGGTTCCTGCTCGACATAGGCGATACGGACCCCTTGCTGAAAGGTCAGCAGTCCATCATCAAGCCTGGAAAGTCCAGCGAGGATTTTGAGCAGCGAAGATTTACCGGTACCGTTGCGGCCAATAAGGCCAACCCGCTCACCGGCCTCAAGGGAAAAGTCGGTATTGTCCAGCAACGCTACATGCCCGAATGCGAGCTGCGCATTGCTCAGAGAAATCACTGCCATGTTGAGGTGCTGCCGGGGAGGGCCGCCAGAAAACTGAGAAACCCGGTATTCTACCGATCATTGGTGAAGAGCATGAGCGCACACGCCCACAAGGCGTCTGTATTTGAAAATTTACTGCCGACCTACTTGTGGCTTTAGGTGCCTACAGTAACGATTCTGCCAACAGCCCAACTCGAGTCAGCTACGATCCTCATCCGATGACGTCCCTTTCTCGCCGTAGTTCAAAGGATAGAACCAGCGCCTCCAAACAGCGGTTCTGACACCGCCGATTGCCCATAAACCCCACTGAGCCGCCCGGAATTTTTTTTCTTTTTCACGCCCTCAGGTTTGACCACACCTTGATGCTTGCGCTTCGAACGAGAATCTCAGGAGCTAGGTGCGCCACTAGAGTCCAGCGGGATTTCCATGATTGAAATGAAAATCTTTTCTAAAACACCACTATTTGAATCAAAGTGGATATTTTTAGCCTTGGATGCTTCACCCAGTTCGAACAACAATGTAGTAGAGAATTCCTTGCCTTCCAAAACAGCTTCGGCTTCAGCTTTTTTTTCAGTGTCTTTTGATTGAGCTTGGCTTTTTAATTTTTCATAAAGATCTTGACTAGATAATGCTTTAAGTGCTGCAACTTCTGATTTGCTTGCACCGGACTTTGTTTCAACTGGATTACTTCTGAACATTACTTTAAATTTTGATTCATCCGACTTTCCTGTGGGTCACTGAAGCCGGATAAAGCTCAAGTCCGCCACAATGAAAGTAAATGGCGATCTTGAAATTGTCTCGATTCCGGAATCCGCAGGCGCGTTTTTGTACTGTTGCAATTTTCGAATTCA
>SYFN01000263.1 GCA_005800405.1 Burkholderiales bacterium | reverse complement strand
GATGATGAAGTCACCGTCAAGCGCTTCCGTAAAAATGGCAGTGTGGTTGAGCTACTACCTGAAAATCCGGATTTTGATGTCATCCGCGTCGAGTCGGGCCGGCATGAATTCGCACTGGAGGGCCTAGCTGTTGGACTGCTGAGAGCTTGGGGCTGAGAGCTTCTCCAAGACGGGAAGTCGCACTGCACTTTCCGACTGGGTTCATCGAGCCGGCCAAATCCGCGCAATGTTGACCGAGCCTCGCATTGCTTTTCAAAGACACGAACGGATCCGGTGGGTCACTTCAGGCGCTTGCGCCGCTGGACAATCTGCGTCGCAATGCCTCGCAGAATATTGACTTCCTCCGTCTCCAGACCCGCACGCGAGAACAGTCGCCGCAGGCGCGGCATCAGCTTCTTCGGGTGAGCGGGGTCCAGGAACTCGATCTCAATCAGCGCCTGTTCAAGGTGGGCGAACAAGCCCTCAATCTGCTCGGCGCTGGCCGCTTCTCCCTGAAACCCGATACCCATGACCTCTCGCTGCTCACCCATTGCAGCAACACGACATTCATACGCCAGAATCTGAACAGCCTGAGCCAGGTTGAGTGACGCGTATTCAGCATTCACTGGAATACTGACTACGGCGTTGCATTTTTCGACCTGTTCATTGGAAAGCCCGAAACGCTCACTGCCAAAAACCAGCGCACAGCGCAGGCTGGTATCCGAGTGTAATTGTTGCGCCAGTGATCGAGGTGATCGCAACGGCGGAGAAAATTCTCGTAGCCGCGCCGAGAGGGCTACGGTCAGGTTGCATCCCGCAAGCGCCACATCAAGGCTATCGACAATGCGCGCCTTGGAAAGTACATCGTTTGCGCCGCTGGCAAAAGCGATTGCCTCATCATGGTGAAGTGCATCATCCTCGCGCGGACACACCAGCACCAGCTCTGAGAAGCCCATCGTTTTTATTGCCCGGGCAGCGGCGCCGATATTGCCCGCCCGACTGGTTTCAACCAGAACGAAGCGCAATCGTTCAAAGACAGGCACGCCAGAAGTGGGATGGGTTGACAGGTTCATTTAAAATAGCGGCTATTCGCGGAATTCATGCCGCCTCGTTCATTCTCACTGTGGTGGCCGTCACCGATATCCGCTGACGCCCCAATTTTATCGGAACCACCATGCACCCCATGATCAATACCGCGGTGAAAGCCGCGCGTCGTGCCGCCTTCATCATCACTCGCGCATCTTTCGAGGTCGAGCAGCTTCGCGTCACTTCCAAAAATCACAATGATTTCGTGACTGAGGTTGATCAGGCGGCTGAACAGGCAATCATTGACGTGCTGCGTCAGGCCTACCCCGATCATGCGATTTTAGCCGAGGAATCTGGCCCCTCTGCCAACCTGCATGACGAAAACGAGCATGTCTGGATTATTGATCCGCTTGATGGCACCACCAATTTCATCCATGGATTTCCACAGTATGCTGTCTCGATAGCACTGCAGTACCGAGGGCAGATCACGCAAGCAGTGGTCTATGACCCAACGCGTAATGAACTCTTCACGGCCAGTAAAGGTGCGGGTGCCTTCCTCAATGAAAAGCGCCTTCGGGTCGCAAAACGCGATAAACTCGCCGATGCCTTGATCGGTACCGGTTTTCCTTACAGCGACCTCTCTGCGCTTGATGAGTACGTAAAGATGTTCCATCTGATGACCCAAAAATCGGCAGGTCTGCGTCGTCCCGGTGCAGCAGCACTCGATCTCGCCTATGTGGCGGCGGGCAGACTCGATGGCTTCTTCGAAAAAAATCTCAAGCCATGGGATATCGCAGCCGGCGCCCTGCTGATCACGGAAGCCGGTGGCATTGTCGCGAATTTTTCCGGCGAATCGGACTACCTTTACAACGGGAACGTCATTGCCGGCTCGCCCAAAGTCTTCGGCCAGATGCTCAACGTACTCTCGCCATTTGCCTGAAATCGTCATGTCCAACTGTGCCCAGAGGCGCTCACACGATACCGCTGGCTAGGCGCGCCGCTGCAGACCGTACGCTGGTCAAGCAAAGCGGTGCAACAGCGCTGGCAGCTTTTTGTTGGAGCCTCACAAGCGCTACCGAAATCCCGCTGCCCGCTCTCGGCGCAATATTGCTGAGGTCGCACGCTCATGGTGACAAAGCGTCTTTAAAACACGGGAAACGCCCGCTCTGGCGGACCCTGTTATACTCCAGCCCGCTGTGGTCATTGTTCCAGTGTCCTGACCGCCCCTCCTGTAAATCCCCCCTTGACCTGTAACTGGCGCCCTGATGCGGCGGCGGGTCGACTTATTTTCAACATCTATGTCATTTGCTGAACTCGGCCTCGCCGAACCTATCGTGCGCGCCGTCACGGAAAACGGTTACACCCACCCTACCCCGATTCAATCACAAGGGATACCCGCCGTTTTGAAAGGTGGTGATCTGCTCGCCGGCGCCCAGACAGGCACCGGCAAAACTGCAGGATTCACCCTGCCCATGCTGCAACTGTTGTCTGGCAAACCACGTCCGGCTGCGCGCACGGTGCGCGCACTGGTGCTCACCCCGACGCGTGAACTCGCAGCGCAAGTAGAAGAAAGCGTGCGTACTTACGGTAAATACTTGAGCCTCTCCTCTACAGTGATTTTCGGCGGAGTCAACATCAATCCCCAAATCCAGCGACTCGCTCGAGGTCTGGATATTCTCGTTGCCACACCCGGCCGCCTGCTTGATCTCATGCAGCAAGGTGCAGTCGATCTGCGCGCCGTGGAAATTCTGGTGCTTGATGAAGCCGATCGCATGCTCGACATGGGTTTTATTCGCGATATTCGCAAAGTGCTAGCGGCGCTTCCACCGAAGCGCCAAAACTTGCTCTTCTCAGCGACCTTCTCCGATGAAATCAAAGCCTTGGCCGATGGGCTGCTGGACAACCCCGCGATGATCGAAGTCGCCAGGCGCAACTCAACAGTCGAAATCATCGCGCAAAAAATTTACCCGGTTGATCGCGACAAGAAGCATCAATTGCTCACGCATTTGATCAAGGAACACAATTGGTTTCAGGTGCTGGTTTTCACGCGCACCAAACACGGTGCCAACAAACTGGCAGAGCAACTGAGCAAAGCCGGTGTACCGTCACTCGCGATTCACGGCAACAAAAGTCAGGCTGCACGCACTCGCGCACTGGCCGAATTCAAAACTGCCGACCTCCAGGTGCTGGTGGCCACCGACATTGCGGCACGCGGAATTGATATCGATCAGCTGCCCTATGTCGTGAATTACGATTTGCCGAATGTGCCCGAAGACTATGTCCATCGTATCGGTCGCACAGGCCGTGCTGGCTCTACTGGTCAAGCGGTATCACTGGTCTGCGTGGATGAACGCGGGCTCTTGCGCGACATTGAAAGATTCATCAAGCGGGAAATCACCATGGAAGTGATCGCTGGTTTCGAGCCGGATCCCAATGCGCGGCCGCAACCGATACAGCTGCGCAGCCAGGAACACCGCAGCCAGCCACGGCGCCAGCAGGGTAAGCGTCCTCCAGCGTCTGCGGGCAGATCAGGCGGCAAACCGGGCCATGGAGACCAGCGCAATAGCTCACAACGGTCAACGCAGGGCGCGGCCAACACCCCGCGCGCGCAGAGTGCAGGCACAGCAGCCCCGGCACCCAGACCACCGCGCGCGACCGGAATCCGTACCGCGGCATTGCTGGGCCAGCCAGCTGCGAACGCAGCTTCCGGCAAGCGTCGCAGCGGCCAGCGCTGACCAGACCGGCCTGCCCTCGTTGCGCAGGCTGTGCTACATTTTTGCGTCACGCAAAGCTAGGCCTCGTGCCCGGCTTGTCTTTAACCTCTTTTGAACTTCATCTTCGTCCGAGCAACGCATGACCGCACCCGAGCGCTCCAGCCTGGACAATCACACACCCATGATGCGCCAGTATCTGGGCATCAAGGCCGAGCATCCGGACACCCTGCTGTTCTACCGGATGGGTG
>SYFN01000262.1 GCA_005800405.1 Burkholderiales bacterium | reverse complement strand
TCAAGCTGCTGGCCGCGCTTGGTGCCTGGCTAGGCTGGATGCTGCTGCCTTTTATCGTGCTGCTGTCCTCTGCTGTGGGTGCGCTCGTGGGCATTGCGATGATTGCGCTGCGCGGCCATCAGCGTGACAAGCCGATTCCCTTCGGCCCTTTTCTTGCGGTCGCCGGGCTGATTGCGCTGTTTTATGGCGATACGCTGGTGCAGCTCTGGTTAGGGCAGGGACTAAAGCCGTAATGAGGGTGGCAGCGCATTGGTAGAGCAACGACGAAAGTAAATTAAAACCATAATGAAACCATCCGAGACTTTTAAAAAATTTTCCGTTGGCCTGACCGGCGGCATCGGCAGTGGCAAGTCGCTGGTCGCGGATCAATTCGCCGAGCTGGGCGCAGCCGTAATCGACACCGACCTGATCGCCCAACAGCTCACCGGGGTCGGGGGCGAGGCAATGCCGGCGATACGCGAGATCTTTGGTGATAGCTTTTTAACATCAGAAGGTGCGCTGAATCGTGCCGCCATGCGCACCCATGTGTTCTCTGATCCCAGCGCGCGCAAGCAGCTCGAATCCATTCTCCACCCCATGATTGCCACGCAGACCCGAGCGCAGGCAACATCGGCAACGGGTGAATACCTGATGTTTGTCGTGCCACTGCTGACAGAGTCAGGGCAATGGAAAAACCGGGTAGACCGAGTACTGGTCGTGGATTGCCCTGAATCCCTGCAATTATCGCGTGTGATGCAGCGCAACCAACTCTCCGCGGATGCGGTTCGGGCGATTATGGCGACACAGGCCACGCGTGCCGCGCGTCTGGCGATCGCCGACGATGTCATTGTCAACGACGACGCCACTGTTGCCGTCAACGATGCCGTTCTGCGTTTGCACGAGCTCTACCTAACACTCGCTGCAAAAAAATAAGGATCAATTCAGCTCAGACGTTTGTAATTTCCGGTGGCTTCGGTCAGAATCACACACATTATTTTTTGCCCAACCCCGAGGAACGCTGCTTTGATCGTTTACGAATACCCATTCAATGAGCGTATTCGCACTATGTTGCGGCTGGAGGACCTCTACGAAAAATTCCGATTTTTCGTTCAGCAGGACCATCCGCTCCAGCATCATGTCGCACTAGCCACGATCTATGAAATGCTCGAGGTCTCGGGCCGCGCTGACCTAAAATCCGACCTGTTGCAAGAACTAGAACGACAAAAGCAGACCCTGCTGGGTTTCAAAACCAATCCCAATGTCGAAGTCTCACGGCTAGATCAAGTGCTTTCCGACATCGAACGTACCAGCAGCGCGCTGATAGGGATGCAGGGCAAAACCGGTCAGCATATCCGTGACAACGAATGGCTGATGAGCATACGCGGCCGCACCATCATCCCCGGCGGCGCCTGCGAGTTCGACCTACCGTCCTACCATGCGTGGCAACAGCAATCTACCGAACAACGCCGTGCCGACATCACCGGCTGGTTCGCGCCGCTTGAACCGATGTTCTCGGCCATCACCATCGTGCTGAGGCTGCTGCGAGAATCCGGCAGAGCCACCCATATCGTCGCCGCTGCCGGCAGCTTTCAGCAAATGTTGCAAGGCCGCACTTATCAAATGCTGCGCGTTGTCATCGACGAGAAGCTCCGCGCAATTCCTGAAATCTCAGCCAACAAATATGTGCTGTGGATACGCTTCACCAGCCAGGGTGGCGACATGAAACCCAAGGCGCATGAAGGCGATGTGTCCTTCGAACTCACCCTCTGTAATTTTTGATCTGTCCGCATCATGGCTACCATCGTGGACTGCCCCACCTGCGGCAAGAAAGTCGAATGGACCGAAGCCAGCAAATACCGGCCGTTTTGCTGCGAGCGTTGCCGGCAGATTGATCTTGGGGCTTGGGCTGAAGAGAAATATGTGATTCCAAGGGCGATGCCATCGGGAGATGAGGATGAGATGCAGAGCTGAGGTAGATTTTTTGCTCGGGAATGTATCCAACGTCTTGGCAGGGTGGTGAACGACGCTGGATACCGGCCTGCGCCGGAATGACGGTTCGAAAGTCAGCGGGTCCCAAAACTATCATCCCGACGCATACGGAGACTCAGCATCGTGCGATGCACTACCGTCCCCAATATCGAACCGCACCTTATCCAACCACGCCAGCAAAGGCACCGTCGCTGGCAAAATCGGCGCCACTGCGAACGCAACTCCCTGCCACGCTAGTGCCTGACCCTCCAAGGAGCGCGGCTCGCCGCGCCACTGACGACTGATAAAAAAATGCAGCCGCACATGGGCATGCGGATACACATACTCTACGCAGCACCAGGGCTCTGCTGTCTCAATCTGCACATCAATCTCCTCAGCGAATTCACGCGTCAACGCAGCCAGCACTGATTCACCCGGCTCGACTTTCCCACCGGGGAATTCCCAATAACCCGCATACGGTTTGCCCTCGGGACGACAGGCCAGCAGCACATCGCCATTAGCCTGCATTAGAATGCCGACCGCGACATCAATAGGAGAAGCAGCCACCTGATCAGTGCGCGTGCTTGCCAGCCCAGTCCCGCGCAAACTGCCATGCAACGCGGCCTGAGCGTGAACCGCGCTGCAATGCCCAGCGCAGTGCCTCAGGTTCAGCATCGGCAAACTGCGATGCATCAATGCCGAAATGCTTGAGCCAGTGACGGACGATATCCAGATAATCGTGCTGACGGAACGGATAGAACGACAACCACAAACCAAACCGCTCGGAGAGGGCAATTTTTTCTTCGACGGTTTCACCCGGATGCAAATCGCCGTCATCAACGTGTTTGTAGCCTTCATTGTCAGACATGCGCTCAGGCAGCAGATGCCGACGGTTCGATGTTGCATAGATCAACACATTGTCTGATTGCGCCGAAATACTGCCATCCAGGGCGACCTTGAGTGCCTTGTAGCCACCCTCGCCCTCCTCAAACGACATGTCATCGCAAAAAATAATGAAGCGCTCGGGCCGCTGCGCAACCATGTCCACGATATCGGGCAAATTCACCAGATGGTCTTTGTCGACTTCAATCAGCCGTAATCCCTGACCGGCAAATTGCGCCAGACACGCCTTGATCAGCGATGACTTGCCTGTACCCCGCGCCCCTGTCAGCAGCACATTGTTAGCGGGGCGGCCTTCGATGAATTGACGAGTGTTCTGTTCAATTTGTTCTTTTTGCGAAGCGATGTTGTGCAGGTCATCCAGATTGATGCGCGAAGGATGCAGCACCGGTTGCAGATGGCCGCGACCATCGCGACCAACACGCCAGCGGAATGCTGTCGCGGCTGTCCAGTCAACCGTGGCGGGCGCTGCGGGCAGCAGGGCCTCGACACGAGCGAGTACGCGCTCTGCGTTGATGAGGAATTGTTCTAGTTCTTTCATTTTTATTTTTTATGTGCTTAAAACGACACTGAATCCCGGCGAAAGGTGCAGCGGGGGTTTCAGAGTGCATGGAGTCTGCCCGCGAAACAAGGCTGGCTTGCAAGCCAGTGCGCGCCCTGCAGGGGGTCCAGTGTCTTTAATCGCTACCCGATATCAAGAACGATAATCTGCATTAATAGACACATACTCATGCGATAAATCGCAGGTCCACACTTGCGCGCGCGCGTCGCCTCGCGCCAGCATCACACGCACGCCGATCTCGCTTTGGTGCATTACCCGCTGTCCGTCTTCTTCACGATAATCCGGATTGCGACCACCTTGCCTGGCCACCCAGATATCATCCAGATACAAATCAATCTTGCTCACATCCAGATCCATCACGCTGGCATAACCGATCGCTGCCAATATGCGACCCAAATTCGGGTCAGATGCAAAAAACGCGGTCTTTACTAGTGGCGAATGCGCGATCGCATAGGCAATCTTGCGGCACTCCTCAGCATCGCGACCCTGCTCGATACTAATCGTGATGAATTTCGTCGCTCCCTCGCCATCGCGTACGATCAGCTGCGCGAGTTCCTGCGACAACCAGGTCACTGCAGCAGCCAGCGCCTGATACTCATCCGATTCAGCGCTTGTTACTTCCAGCTCACCAGCGCCCGTGGCGATCAGCATGAAAGCATCATTGGTCGATGTATCGCCGTCAATCGTGATGCAGTTGAATGAAGCATCGGCCGCTTCTTTGACCATCTGGTCCAACAGCGCCTGCGGCACCTTCGCATCACAAGCAACGAAACCAAGCATGGTGGCCATGTTCGGGCGAATCATGCCGGCACCTTTTGAGAT
>SYFN01000261.1 GCA_005800405.1 Burkholderiales bacterium | reverse complement strand
GGCCATCAATTAATGTGTAGCGCATGGAGAAATCTTGAGCCATTCTAACCATTGCATCGTAAATTGAGCTGTCGCCATGAGGGTGATATTTACCCATGACTTCGCCGACCACACGAGCACATTTCACATACGGCCGGTTCCACACATTGCTGGTTTCATGCATCGCGAACAATACACGTCGATGTACCGGCTTGAGACCATCACGCACATCAGGCAGCGCACGGCCCACGATCACGCTCATCGCATAATCGAGATAGCTTTTGCGCATCTCTTCTTCGAGAGAAATCGGTATGGTTTCTTTTGCGAATTGGCCCATTGGCAGACTAAAAATTGATTCGGTTTCTTGCGGTGGCACCGGGCGCAATCAGCGGCGCCTTGTCCAGACTTATAAACCCGAAATTTTACCATGCCGCCCCTGGCCGACAGTCTTACTTGAGCCCCGACTTGCCGACCAGATTGACTGGTTTTTTGCATTGATACAGTTGACTTTTTGATTTTTATAAAAAACGATTTTTCAATCTAATGCGAGACTGAAATCGCAGTCCGACCCAGCATTCGGACGTGCACTGCAAGATCAATGACAACCAGAGCCCAAAGGCGACGATGGAAGGAGCGCAGGTATGCGCATACGGTCAAATTTGATGATGGCGGTTCTGGTGAGTTCAAGCTTGCCGGTCATGGGCGCCCAGCCCCCGGTCGCAGCACCCGGCTATGTGCAAGACGGTAGTGGCCGGGTCGTAATGAGCGGCAGCGGTGCGTGCTGGCATACCAGCGACTGGACAACTGCTCAGACTGTGGTCGTTGGCTGTAATGGGGTACTGGCCAAAGCGATTCCTATTCCGCCGGTCCCGTCCACTGCTCAGGCCCAACCTCCGGCACCGCCTGTCACTGAACAGCCACCCCTGGTTTTGCTGCCACCCGAGCCTGCCCGCGCCACCCGTCCTGAAGTTGAAAAAATCACTCTGGATACTGATACCTATTTTGATTTTGACAAGGCTGAACTGACGCCAGATGGACAGCGCAAACTCGATGTCATCGCCTCTCGTCTGAGAGACATGAAACTGGAGATCATGGTCGCGGTGGGGTACGCTGATGCAATCAGGACAAAGGAATACAACGAAAATCTGTCCCGGCGCAGAGCCGAGGCCGTCAAGGTGTTCTTTCAAACCAGGGGCTTCCCGGCAGACCGCATTCACATTGATTGCAAAGGCGAGAGCCAGCCTATTGCCAACAACGCCACCCGCGATGGTCGCGCGAAAAACCGCCGTGTCGAAGTGGAAGTGGTTATCACGCGGCCTCGGGAATGAGTCAGGGCGTGCTTGTTGTTCAGAGCCGTTCAGCGCGTGCGGTGAAGGCTTGTAGTCTCGCCAGCGCAGATCTATAGGTCAAGTCCAACGACTCGCGCAAAATCAGCTCGGCGAAAGCCGATATACAACATCCTCGCTGAAGACGAGCTGCGCTCTCGAACAGGACCCAACCGACCTGCAGCTGGCATGCGCGAAAAGACCATTATGGCCAGCTGAAACATGGGGATGTTCGGACCCAAGGCGTGGGTGCAATAGCACACTGCCCCGCCAGGTCTTTTTCCGCGGAATCTTTCGAACCGGTTAGACTCGGTGGGAGGAAGGTTTGTCTCGGGGCAGGGTGAGTATCAATCACCTTGACTCCAGCAGCCCGAGCACGAAAGTCATTTTCCGGGAAAACACGATGAAACCTACAAACCGCAACATTCTTCTAGGCTGCACACTCGTCCTCACCAGCAGCCTTGCCTTTGGCGGCAAGGTCGCGCCCAAAGGCTATTTCGTTGATTCTGCCAATGATCCGGTCAAAAGCGGCTTTGGCCTTTGCTGGCACACCGGTACATGGACTCCTGCCGATGCAACCGTAGAAGGTTGCGATGACATGCTAAAGCCTGCGCCAGCCCCAGCACAAGCCCCAAAGGTTGAAGCAGCCGAGCCTGCGCCTGCTCCTCCCGCGCCAGTCGAGGCTTCTGCCACAGTAGAAGCACCCGAAACCGTGCCTGAGCCAGAACCCACCCCCGCGCCTACGCCTGAGCCAGAACCCACCCCCGCGCCTACGCCTGAGCCTAAACCAGCGACCGCTCCGCCGCCCGCTGCAGCACCGGCCGCGGCGCCCGCCCCGGCACCTGCCGCCGCTGTGGCACCCTCATCTGAAAAAGTCACATTCGAAACGGACACCTTCTTCGACTTCGACAAATTCACGCTCAAGCCTGCAGGCAAGGCCAGGTTGGAGGATTTGGTATCGAAACTCGCGGGTACTGATATCGAAGTGGTTGTTGCCACTGGTCACACCGATTCAGTTGGTACCACCTCATACAACCAGAAGCTGTCAACGCGTCGGGCCAACGCTGTCAAGGCGTTCCTGGTATCGAAAGGCATACCAGCCGATCGCGTATTCACCGAAGGCAAGGGTGAGTCGAAGCCGGTGGCCAGCAACAAGACCTCCGAAGGTCGCGCAAAGAACCGCCGCGTCGAGGTAGAAGTCGTAGGTAACCGCAAAAAATAATCAATATCAGCTCAGAAAAGCCCCCGCTTCTGCGGGGGCTTTTTTTGCGCATGGGCTCTGAAACCTCGGACTTCCCACTTTCCGCTATGATGCGGACATGAATGCTGACCCTCTGGAATTACAAAAATTCAGCGAACTCGCTCACCGCTGGTGGGATCCCAACTCCGAGTTCCGCCCACTTCATGAAATCAACCCATTGAGGCTGGAGTGGATTAATGCACTCGCCCCCGTCGCAGGCAAGCGCGTCGTTGACGTAGGGTGTGGTGGTGGCATACTCGCCGAAGCCATCGCTCAAAAAGGTGCAACGGTCACCGGCATCGATCTCTCAGAAAAAGCACTCAAAGTCGCTGATCTTCACAGCCTTGAGTCGGGCATCACAGTACGCTACGAACTGATCTCTGCTGAGGATCTGGCTGCACGCGAAGCTGGCCACTATGACGTCGTCACTTGCATGGAAATGCTCGAGCACGTGCCCGATCCCTCGGCGGTCGTCAAAGCCTGTGCCGCATTGGTAAAACCGGGTGGCCAGGTGTTTTTCTCGACACTCAATCGCAACCCGAAGTCCTATTTGTTTGCAATCATCGGCGCCGAGTATGTATTGCGCCTGCTGCCACGCGGTACGCACGATTATGCCAAATTCATCACGCCAGCCGAATTGTCGCAGTACAGCCGCAATGCTGGATTGCAGGTGGAAGCAGTGAAAGGTATGACTTACAACCCCTTCACCAAGATTTACTCGCTCAATCAGGACACCGACGTCAACTACCTGATTGCCTGCAGCAAGCCCGCCTGAGTGAAATTTCAATGCGCGAAAACCTGCCCGCACCTAAAGCGCTGCTGTTTGATCTGGATGGCACGCTGGCCGATACCGCTCGCGATCTGGCAGCAGCCGTCAACAAAATGCAGCACGACCGCGGCATGGAAGCAACGGCCTTTGATTTGCTACGACCGCTCGCCTCGGCAGGTGCGCGCGGCCTGATTGGTGCAGCCTTTGGTATTGCCCCGGGCGATGACACCTATGACGCGCTACGCGTGGAATTTCTCGCCAACTATGCAGCGAGCATCGCCGTTCACACGTGCCTGTTTGATGGTGTACATGACTTGCTAGGCGGCATAGAGATCCGAGGGCTGCAATGGGGCATTGTCACCAATAAGCCCACGCGTTACACCGATGCGCTGGTGCCTCTGATACGGTTGGGGCATGCAGGGTGCGTCATCGCGGGCGACACCACACCCCATGCCAAACCGCATCCCGAACCCCTGCTGGAAGCAGCGCGACGATTGAGACTGGCACCGGAATATTGCTGGTACGTCGGCGATGACTTGCGCGACATACAGGCCGGCAAGGCCGCCGGCATGCCCACCATCGCGGCCGCCTGGGGCTATTGCGGACATACCGAGCCAAACGCCTGGCAAGCCGATGTAACGGCAGCGCAACCCCTAGATCTACTCACACTGCTGCGCACTTGAATTTGCTCGCAGTGACCCAAGCTATGGGATTACAATGGCAGCACCGCATTGGGGGCGACCTGGCTTCGACAGGGGTTGCAAAGCAGCGCAGGGCATACCGAGGACTGGTCACCTCGTAAATCCAACCGGAAATGCTTAAATGCAAACGATGAATCTTACGCTCTCGCAGCGTAAACCCCTAGGAACTTAATAATTTCTTAGCTCTACACCGTCTTGTCGCTGGGGTGGGCTGGCAACAGCAGTAGAGTCATACACAGCGAATCGCACTGCGTCGGGTTACTTGGCGCAGTTTTAAATCAAGGTGACTCGTCTTGCTGCAGCGTGTGTGTCCGCGTCAGCAAGGTTAAATCCAAAAGACAACACTAAGTATGTAGAACTGTCTGTAGAGTGCTTCTGGACGCGGGTTCGATTC